>JBCBDI010000012.1:0-22523 GCA_038529885.1 Pseudomonadota bacterium | reverse complement strand
ATTCCTGAATCTCAAGCCGCGGGCCTTACGCTTTTATACGCGATCTCTCAACCCCTGAGGGTCAGTCAATTTACCGGGACGTTTACGCCACCGCTGCGGCGTAGATGGCCATGAAATCGTCGGCCTTCAAGCTCGCGCCGCCGATCAGCCCGCCATTGACGTTTTCAATCGCCAGAATTTCAGCCGCATTGCCGGGTTTCATCGAGCCACCATAGAGAATGCGGACCTCGCGGCCTTTGTCTTGATAGAGCTCAATCAGCAACTCACGGATGACGCCATGCACTTCGGCGATCTCGTCATTGCTCGGGACAAGACCCGTGCCAATCGCCCAGAGCGGCTCATACGCCACGACCAAAGTCTCATCATTTTTGAGCGTCGGTGCGGACTTTCTAAGGATGCGCACGACCGTGTCCTTGGTCTCGCCGCGCTCGCGCTGCGCAAAGCTTTCACCTACGCAGATGATCGGCGTCACACCTGCGCGGAGGCATGCATGGGCCTGTTCTTGGACATAGGCGCTGCGCTCGCCATGCTCAGAACGGCGCTCAGAATGGCCGACAATGACATAAGACGCGCCAGCATCTTTGAGGATCTCGGCAGAGACATCCCCAGTAAACGCGCCAGAGACTTCCGGATGGCAGCTTTGCGCGCCCACGGCCAGGCGATCGCCCGCCATCTCTTTCATTGGCACAATCAGCGTCGCTGGAGGGCAGATCAAACAATCTGCGCCATCAGGCATCTCCGCTAATTTTTGCGTGGTTTTTTCCACTTCAGCCAGCGACGCTTTCACGCCATTCATTTTCCAGTTGCCTGCGATCAGTGTACGCACCATACCAGTCACCATCTTGAACAAGTTTGAGCGCTCGCCTAGCAAGCGTTGCTGAAACTCACAAGCGATCCTTCAGGGAAAGGTCTGAATTCATGTTGACCCCGTTGCGTAATATGCTCCGCTCGCCTGCAGCGGGCGGGATATTTGTCCTCGTCATTATCGCGATGGCGGCATGGGGCGTGACGGACATTTTCGCCGGTGGGTCGGGCAATAATCTGATCTCTGCCGGTGATCGTGCAGTCTCAGATCGCACGCTCGATTCTACGATTGAGCGGGTGCTGCGGGTCCAAACCGATGATCGCGGGCGCTCATTGACCAAAGAAGAAGCCATGGACCAGGGCATTCTGGACCAGGTCTTCCAAGACTTATCGCGCGAAACATTGCTAACGGCCTATGCCGACAAGCAAGGCATCGCGGCGACCACGATGGCCATTGTCGATAGCATTCGCACCGATCCGATCTTTCAAGACACGACCGGCGTGTTTGATCCGGTGCGCTACTCCTCCTTGCTGGACGCCAATGGCTTCCGCGAGGCCGATTATGAAGCCGATCTCGAAACCGACATGACCATTCAGCGCCTACAGCGTGTGCCGATTGAGGGCTTGAAAGTGCCTGCGGCGTTGGCCCGGTTGCAAGCTGCGTATGCCGCTGAAATGCGCGATGCGTCCTGGTTCTTGCTCGATCAAAATGGCTTGCCTGAAATCGAAGCGCCAACTGACGAAGAATTGCGGGAGCTCTATGAGCGCCAAAAAGAGGTTCTGCGCGAGCCAGAACGGCGGGCGATTAGCCTGATCCAACTTGGACCGGAAGATTTCATCGCCGAAGCTGAAGTCACCGAGGCCGACATTCTCGGCTTCTATGAAGGCTATAAAGCCGAGCGCTATACCGGCCCAGACAGCCGCGAGTTCACCGAGTTCGAATTTGCCAGCGAAGACGACGCGCGAAACGCACTCGGCCGGATTGCAGGCGGTGCCGCTCCCGAGGCCATCGAAACCGCGCTGTCCACGACGAGTAAATCTGGCCGCCGCGAACTCATCTCGAATGAACGTTTGGCCGAACAAGTCTTTTCGCGCGGGGCACAATTGGGGTCCATCCATGGCCCGCAGCCGGTTGGAGACAGCTATATCGTCATCCGCCTCGAACGGATCACACCCGGCGAAGCCACCCCACTCGAGGACGTTCGCGAGAGTATTGAAAGCGAGCTTGCCCGCGAATTTGCCATCGGCCTCTTCTATGATGCCCTGCCCGCGTTTGACGATTTGCTTGGCACCGGCGCGGATTTGGAAGGCATTGCCGAAGGGCTTGGAACCCCGGTCCTGTCTTTCTCACCCGTCGACATTAATGGCGTGACCAAAGACGGTAAGCGCTATCTGCCGCTGGTCACGGCCCCTGGCCTGCTGGAGCGCATCTATAACCAAACCGAAGGGCAGAATACGGAACGCTTCGGGGAAGATGAAACCACCTGGCTTGCCCGCGTCGATGCGATTGTACCGGAACGTCTGCCCGAATTCGAAGAGGTCCGTGACCTTCTCGAAGCCGCATGGCGTCAGCAGCAAGCGAACACGCAGCTCGAAGCAGTCGCTGCAGAGATTGAAGCAGCCATCGCCGACGGATCGAGCACGCTCGAAGCCGAAGCTGACAAATACTCAGCCATCATCGATACGCTGCCGCGCCCGATCACGCGGACAAATACGGACCTGCAATTGCCGCGTCCGTTCATTGACGGCGTCTTCTCTGCCAATGAAGTCGGCGACACGTTCTCGTTGCAAGGTCTATCCGGTCAGATGATCATTATGCAGGTGACATCGATTGATCGCCCGGCAGATGAATCGCTCGACTTTTTGGCGCAAGGCAGCGCGCTCGACATTCAGAACGGCATCGCGGATGACTTGTTCAGAGCCTATATTATTGGGATTGCGGAAGACACACCGCTTGAGACCAATGCCGCGGCTTACAATGCCTACAAAAGAAGCCTTGTGACAGAGCAATGACCCGAGATCAGTTGATAGTCCGGCGCAGACCGGGCGATCTGGAAACGCCTGTCTCAGCGATGCTGAAACTTGGCGCAGACGCTCCTGGAAGCTTTTTGTTCGAATCCATTCATGGCGGCGAACGCCTTGGTCGTTACTCATTTATTGGCCTGCACCCGCACCGCTGGATGCGGATCAATGACGGGGTTGCCGAAGAGAGCAAAGATCGCGATTTCTCCGACGCCGTGCGGGTCGACGGCGCGCCGGTAGATGCGCTGCGCCAATTTGCCGAATCTGGTCTCGCAGAGGCCGATGACAGCGAACAATTACCGCCCATGGCAAGCGGTGCGTTCGGCTATGTCGGCTATGATTTCATCCAACATGTTGAGCCGGTCGCGATAACCAAGCCGGACGCGCTAAACGTGCCGGAAGCCTTGTTGCTCATTCCGGGTGTCGTCCTAATTTTTGATCATCTCTATCAAGAGCTGATCTTGGTTGGTCGCCACGCGCCGGGTGAAACCCAAGTGGCAAATGACTTGCTGGACAAGGTTGAGCATGCACTCGAAAGCCCGCCGCCCTTGTCGCCCCGCGACGGCGAAAGCGAAGAGCTGGCGTTTCAATCCAATACGAGCAAAGACCAATATTTCGACATGGTCGAAACCTCCCGCGCTTATATCAAAGCGGGCGACATCTTTCAGGTCGTGCCGAGCCAGCGCTTCAGCGCGCCTTATAAGCGCAAATCGATCAGCTTTTACCGCGCCCTCAGACGGCTGAACCCGTCTGCTTTTATGTTTCATATGAACCTTGGCGATATCAGACTGGTCGGCTCCAGCCCGGAAATCCTCGTTCGAGTGAGAGAGGGCCGCGTCGCGATCCGTCCAATTGCGGGAACCCGGCCAAGATCCGGCGACCCGGTCATTGATGCCGAACGCAAAGCCGATCTCCTCGCCGACAAGAAAGAGATCGCCGAGCATTTGATGCTGCTCGACCTTGGCCGCAATGATGTCGGACGCGTCGCCGCCTATGGCAGCGTCGAGGTCACCGAGCGGTTCATTGTCGAGCGCTATAGCCATGTCATGCACATTGTCTCGCATGTCGAAGGCGATTTGCGCGAAGGCCTGACCGCGGTCGACGCCCTGCTCGCGGGTTTGCCAGCCGGAACGGTTTCCGGCGCCCCGAAAATCCGCGCCATGCAGATCATTGATGAGTTGGAGCAAAATTCGCGCGGCATCTATGGTGGCGCGATTGGCTATTTCGGTTGGAATGGCGATCTCGACACGTGCATTGCGCTGCGCACAGCGGTCTTGAAAGACGGGCAGCTCCATATTCAAGCGGGCGGCGGGGTCGTCCTCGACTCAAACCCGCAATACGAGTTTGACGAAACGGTTCACAAAGCGAATGCTTTGAAAAAGGCAGCGGCCCTCGCTGCAAGCTACGAGTTCGACCAATGAGCGACGCAAAACGGATCCTCGTCATCGACAATTATGACAGCTTCACCTGGAACCTCGTCCACTATTTGGAAGAGATCGGCGCGCGCACGCAGGTCGTTCGCAATGACGAGCTGACAGCCGATGATGCCTTGGCGCTAAAACCCGACGGGATCGTCCTGTCGCCCGGCCCCTGCACACCGAAAGAAGCCGGCATTTGCGTTGAGCTCGTGCAGAAAGCGCCAAAAGACTTGCCTATTCTTGGGGTTTGTCTCGGTCACCAAAGCATCGGCGCAGCCGAAGGCAGCGACATCATTACCGCCAAAGAAATCCGTCACGGCAAGATAAGCGAGATCCGCCATGAGGCGGGGCCGCTCTTCGAAGGCTTGCCGGAAACCTTTGACGTGGTGCGCTATCATTCACTGGCGATTGAGACCGGTGCCTTGCCGGAGACGCTCGTTGCCGACGCCTTCACAGCGGACGGCGAGATCATGTCTGTGCGCCATACCGAGCGTCCCGTCTTTGGGGTTCAATTTCACCCCGAGAGTATTCTCACAGAACACGGTCACGCCTTACTGGCCAACTTTCTCAAACATACCTAGGTTTTCCGAAAAAGCGGATCGATCTCCCCATGTCTGATGTCTCACTCAGCCCTACCCTCAAAACGCTGGCCCGCGGACAAGCGCTCTCGACCGAAGATTTGGAAGCAACGTTTGGCGCCATTCTTTCTGGAGACGTGCCGCCAGAGCAGATCGGGGCTTTTTTGATGGGACTGGCCGTGCGCGGCGAAACCGGAGCCGAACTGCTCGCCGGCGCCAAGACCCTGCGCGCCAATGCGCGAACGATTGATCTCGACGGCCCGACATTGGACACGTGCGGGACCGGCGGGCTCGGCTGGACCAGCCTCAACACGTCGACAGCAAGCGCAATAGTCATCGCAGCTGCGGGCGGGACCGTCGCGAAACACGGCAATCGATCTGTGCCGCCAAAGACAGGCAGCGCTGACGTGCTCGAAGCTTTGGGGGTTGAACTCGACCTCACTGAAAACCGGTTCAAAGACTGTATCGAAGAAGCGGGCGTCGGCTTTCTCTTTGCCCGCACCCATCACAGCGCGATGCGCCATGTTGCGCCGGTCCGCGCGAGCCTCGGCATCCGCACGATCTTCAACCTGCTTGGCCCGCTCTCTAACCCCGCTTCGGCGACGCATCAAATTCTCGGCGTGAATGAAGCGCGCTGGCTAAAGCCGATGGCTGAAGCGCTACGCGATCTTGGGATCAGCCAAGCCTGGATCGTGCATGGCGCCGATTCCGACGGCACCGTGATCGACGAGCTTTCAATTGCGGGCGAAACGCAAATTATCGAAGTCAAAGATGGTGCGCTCAATGAGCTTACTGTCGTTCCAGAAGATGCAGGCCTAAGCCGCAATCGCCTGTCCGCCTTGATGGGCGGAGCACCGGCTGAAAACGCGCTCGCCATCCAAGAATTGCTTGATGGTCGCCCTGGACCGTTTCGCGATGCGGTCATTCTGAATGCCGCAGCAGGCCTGTTCGTGTTGGGTAAGGCCGCAGATCTAAAGGCGGGCGCCGACCAAGCGAGCGAAGCGATTGATTCCGGCGCTGCGATGCGCACGCTGAACACGCTTGCAGCCGCCTCAAAAGGCCAAATCTAATGAGCACCGCGCTCGACCGCATCATCGATTATAAAAAAGACGAGGTTACCGCCTTAAAACAAGAGCGGTCGCTGCAGGACCTGTTGAGTGAGGCCAAGGACCAGGCCGCGCCGCGCGGCTTTCGCCAGCGTCTCACTGATATCGCCGCGACCGGCGAGAACGCTCTCATTTGCGAGATGAAGCGCAAAAGCCCGAGTGCGGGCGATATACTGCCGGGTGCGGACCCGCGTGACATTGCGGCCCAATATGAGAGCGGCGGCGCGGCCTGCCTTTCCGTCCTCACAGATGGCCCGAGCTTTGGCGGCAGTTTAAAGGACTTTCGCGCCATTCGCAGTGCCGTTTCCTTGCCCATGCTGCGCAAGGATTTCATGATCGACACAATCCAAGTCGCTGAGGCCCGTGCCCATGGCGCGGATGCGGTTTTGGTGATCTTGTCCTGTACCGTTGATGCTCTGGCCTTGGATCTCACGCAAGCGGCTTTGGACCTTGGCATGGACGCGCTGATCGAGACGCATGATGAGACCGAAGTCGAACGGGCCTTAAAGCTCCCCTCGCCTTTGATCGGGATCAACAATCGCGACCTGAAGATCATGAAAACCGACCTTGCGACCAGCGAGCGACTATCTCAGCTAATCCCCGAGACCAGCGAATATGTCTCCGAAAGCGGGATCAGTGAGCCTGGGGATATCGCGCGCCTCCGCAGGACGGGCGCGCGCCGTTTCTTGATCGGAGAAAGCCTGATGAAGCGCCCGGACCGAGAACAACATGTCCGAGCCCTCAGACAGGCCACATGACGCTCGAGCTGCGCAAGTTCCACAAGAACGACATCAAGACCCTCTTCTCTTGGTTCCAATCCGAGCGCGACGTCCTGCAATGGGCAGGTGCGGGGGTCAGTTGGCCGCTTGAGCGCGGTGAGTTCATTGAACTGATCAAATCGCATCGCGGCGCAGACCCCCCGCGCGAGATATGGGCGGTTTATGAGCGGGACCGCATGCTTGGGCATTTCCAACTGACGTTTAATCGGCGCTTGGCGACGGTGGGATTGGGCAAGATCGCGCTTGATCCGGTCGCTCGAGCGCGCGGTCGCTCCGGCGAGCTGATGGCTCTCATTTTACCGCAAGCCTTCTCGCGCGACTGGGTGCACCGCGTTGAATTGCTTGTTTATTCTCACAATACCGCAGCCATTCGCGCCTATACGACAGCAGGTTTTGTTCATGAGGGCACGCGCCGTGAATCCACGCCGATCGGAGAAGAGATCTGGGACACGCATATTATGAGTATTCTTCGCAAAGAGTTTGACAAAAGAACAGAACGAGAATAAACATAACAGGAACAGATTCGTTATTGCGGAGAAATTTCGTGCTCACAACCAAGCAAAAAGAGCTGCTTTTGTTCATTCATGAACGCATCAAAGCTGACGGGGTTTCCCCATCCTTCGACGAGATGAAAGAAGCGCTCAATCTCGCCTCCAAATCCGGCATTCACAGATTGATCGTGGCTTTGGAAGAGCGCGGTTTCATTCGCCGTCTCGCCAATCGCGCACGCGCATTGGAAGTGCTGAAAATGCCAGATTCGGCGACCCCTGCCGCGCCGCCACGTGGACGCCAGACCTTCCGGCCAAGTGTGGTTGGGTCGCTGTCTCCGCAAATGGGGCAAAACACCATTCCCGTGCTCGGGCGCATCGCTGCGGGTGTTCCGATCACCGCGATCCAGAACGAAGTCGATCGGGTTACCCCGCCTGAAGAATATGCCGACAGCGACGCGCATTATGCGCTTGAGGTCAAAGGCGATTCAATGATTGAGGCGGGCATTCTAGATGGTGACATTGTCATTCTCCGCCGTACCGATAGCGCCAATTCTGGCGACATTGTCGTGGCTCTGATCGATGATGAGGAAGCCACCCTGAAGCGGCTGCGCAAAAAGGGCGACTCGGTTGCGCTGGAAGCGGCCAACCCGGCCTATGAGACTCGCATTTTTGGGCCCGACCGCGTGCGCGTCCAAGGCCAGCTCGTCGCGCTTATTCGGAAGTACGAGTAATTGGCGGACAGGGTCGCCACGCCCGGCGACCGCAGGGCGGCTTCTCGCGCTTGTGCAGACGATTACCATATCGCGCATACGTGACACCGTTTTCGGCGATCACATCGCGCCAGCTGACGGTTTGAACTTGCGCTGTCGAGCCGCAAACCGGTTCGGCGCCGGGGCCTAAGAGCACAATCGAGGATTCTAGATCAAAACAGCTTGTTGGATCAGCGTCATGCACGAGCGCGATCGCAACCGCGCCTATCTTTTGTTGGCAGGCGGCGCTTCCAGGCGCGCAGTGTTCGCTCACCGGCACGTCAGAAAATTGAAGTGGACCGAGGCCGTCGCCTTCGACAAAAGCGATGCGGCTCACACGCCCAGAAGCAGACTCTAAGAAAACATCTCCGGAGGGGGCCCAATGGATGCGGTCGCGTGCCGAAAGCGCCCACATCACCCCTGAAAGCGCGAGAAACCCAGCTAGTCTCCATGCCTGGCGCTGCCCTGATCGGCGCAGACACAGCCAAATGAGAGCGGCAGTTAGAGAGACCAAAGCGCTTGGCGGCATACGCGGCCACGAGAGATCAGGGCCGAGCGACAGGCTGCTGGTCCAATGCGCGATCGCTAGGACCGCCTCCAAAGAAAGCCCGAACAGGCGTAAGACCGGCGCATCCAACCCAATTGGCGCGGCCACCAAGGCCATGGCGGCGAGCGGCGCGGTTACCAGTGAGATGATCGGCATCGCCGCCAAGTTTGCCAAGATCCCGAGGCCCGCGACGCGGTTGAAATGAAACAAAGCAAACGGCATGGTCGCCAGGCTCGAGACCAGCGACGTGACGCCCAGCGATTTCACCCAAAAAGCCACACCGCTGCGCCCCGCCCCGACGCTCGCTTTGCGCCTCGCCTGCCAAGCCTCGTAAGTCGCGATCAAGGCCGCCGTGGCCGCAAACGACATCTGAAAGCCCGGCGTCAGCACGCTCCAGGGCGCGATCAAAATGATCAAGATCATGGCGATGGCAAGCGAGCGCTGGGTGAGCGCGACGCGATCGACCAATACCGCCCCGAACAGCACCACCGCCATCACGAATGCGCGCTGTGTGGCGACGCTCGCGCCAGAGATGACCAAATAAGCCGTACAGGCCACCAAAGCGGCCGCCGCAGCGGGCTTTTTCACCGTCCAACGCAAGGCGATGGGCTCGATTAAAGCAAGCCCGCGCCAAACGCCGAAGAAGACCAGTCCGCCAACAATCCCCATATGCAGGCCGGAGATCGCCAATAAATGCGCTAAGCCCGCCCCGCGAAGCGCATCCTGGTCTTCCGGGAACATGAAACTGCGATCCCCGGAGGCGAGCGCCGCAGCGAACCCGCCCGCCCGCTCGCCGGCCGCCTCATGGACATGTCGTGCAACGCTGCGGCGGACTTCTGAGACTTTGAGGGCAACCTGTCCCCAGATCCCGCCCGGTGGTCCGAGCGCGCCGCCTCGGCATCTGCCTTGTATGTACCCAACCGCCCCGAGCCCAGCATACCAAGCCTGGCGATCAAAGGCGTAATCTCCGGCAATGATGGGCGCGGGCGGCGGTCTCAGCACCGCCCAACAGCGCACAAACCGGCCAGGTTCGGTCTGCAAACTCGAAATATGGGTCAGCCGGATCAGTTTGGGGCGCTGGCCCTCCAGAACGCCGTCCACCGCATGCGTCTTGATGACCAAGCGAACGCCGCGGGCGGCGGGCTCAGCCTGTGTGATCCAGCCTTCAACTAAAACTGGCCCCATTGGCGCGGCGACGGCCACATGATTCAAGCGCTCCGTTGCGAGTTTTCCAGAGAGCGCTCCAGTCGCAGCGGCAAAGGCAAGCAGGCTGAGCGCCAGCGCGCCCGCGACCTCGGTCCGGCGGATCCAAACAAACCCGATGCCCGCTGCCACCCAAATCAGGACCAAAACGGCGATGGAAGGTTCAAACGGAATGGAAAAATACCAAACAGCCCCGATCAACATGCCAATAGCGAACACGGAAGCGCCGCGATCCAGGATGTCGAACTGCAATAAGGACGACGGAATTCGTCGCATCTTGCCTCCCACCCCTTGCGAAACCTTAGCAGAGCGTGTTGAAGCGGGGAAGATTATCCCATGGCCTTGAAATAATACTCGAAAGTTGTCGATGAGTGTCGTAACGCGCTTCGCCCCATCCCCCACTGGAATGCTGCATATTGGCGGCGCTCGAACGGCTCTGTTCAACTATTTATTCGCCAAACGCCATGGCGGGAAATTCCTCTTACGCGTTGAAGATACAGACAAAAAGCGCTCAACTGAAGAAGCCACTCAAGCGATTCTTGACGGCATGTCCTGGCTCGGCCTCACCGCAGATGAGCCACCCGTATTCCAAAGCCAGAACGCCGACCGCCATGCCGCATGCGCCCGGCAAATGATGGAAAATGGCACCGCTTTTAGGTGCTATGCGACACCAGAGGAGCTGCAGGCCCGCCGAGACGCCGGTGAAGCCAAGCGGGCGGAAGCAAAACAAGACGGGCTCAGCGAAGCCGATCGAGATGCTTTGCTGGCGGAAGCCGATGCCTTGCTCGCGCCCTATCGCTCTCCGTGGCGCGATGGCGGCGATCCGCCTAGCCCAGACGCGCCCTATACGGTCCGTTTGCGCGCACCGGACGATGATGAGATCACGGTCTCAGACCACGTTCAGGGCGAGGTGACCCTAAAAACGCGTGAGATTGATGATCTCATCCTGCTGCGCGCCGATGGCACACCGACCTATATGCTCGCGGTCGTGGTTGATGATCACGATATGGGGGTCACCCATGTCATTCGCGGGGATGACCATTTCCGCAACACATTCCGGCAATTGCCGATCTATTGGGCGATGGGCTGGGATGTGCCGGAATTTGCTCACGTGCCGATGATCCATGGCTCGGATGGCGCCAAGCTGTCCAAGCGCCACGGCGCGCTGTCGACGCTGGCCTATCGCGATATGGGATACCTGCCCGAAGCGATGAATTCCTACCTGGTGCGCTTAGGCTGGAGCCATGGCGACCAAGAAATGTTCACAATGGCTGAGGCGGCTGCAGTTTTCGATCTCAGCGGCATCAATAAAGCGCCCGGACGGCTTGATTTAGAGAAGCTCGGCGATGTGAACGCGCATTTCATCCGCACCGTCGATGAATCCCGCCTTTTGGCGCTTTTAAGCCCGGACATTGAAGCACTTACACCGCTCACAGAAACGCTGACTGAGCGCCTGCAGCATGCCCTGCCGACCTTGAAAGAACGGGGCCAAACGCTGCCGCAATTGGCTGAATCTTGCCGATTTTTATGGGATAGCAATGCCGACAACTTGAACAAGAAGGCGCGGAAGGCATTACGCGAAGAGGGCCTCAAAACTCTGTCAGACATCCGTGAGGCACTAGACGCCACAGATTCTTGGACTATTGAAGCACTACAACTTGCGCTGGACTCCTATTGTGCAGCGCACAACTTACATATGGGACAGGTTGGACCGCCTTTAAGAGCGGCGCTAACCGGAGGGCTACCAGCACCAGATCTCGCGCCAGTCATGGTATGGCTCGGCCGCGATGAGGTTTTGGCGCGAATTGAGAAACACTTGCCAGCTTAAGGCCGGCGACAGACAGAGATGCGAGAGGGCTAAGATGATTAATAAGACCAAACAAACGGACACAGCGAAACTAGAGATTAAGGGCAAAACCCTCGAACTTCCTGTACTGAGCGGCACGCACGGCCCAGACGTCGTAGATGTAAAGCGCCTATACGCGGACGCTGACGTGTTCACCCTCGACCCAGGTTTCACCTCAACCGGGTCATGTGAAAGCCAAATCACATTCATCGATGGCGAAAAAGGGATCCTGCTCCACCGCGGCTATCCGATTGATCAACTGGCTGAACAGTCTGGCTTTCTGGAAGTCGCCTACCTCTTGCTGAACGGTGAGCTGCCGACCCAAACCGAGTTTCGTGAATTCTCAGGCCTCGTTACCCAGCACACCCTGCTCCACACACAAATGGATCGCTTCTTTGACGGCTTCCGCCGTGACAGCCACCCGATGGCGATGCTGACCGGCACGGTCGGCGCATTGTCTGCCTTCTATCCAGGCGCAATGGACAGCTCCGACCCAGATGAACGCAACCTCGCTTACATTCGCCTAATCGCGAAAATGCCGACCCTCGCCGCGCGCATCTATAAATATTCTCAAGGCCAGAAGTTCGTAGATCCGATCAACGAGCTTTCTTATGGCGAGAACTTCCTGCGCATGTGTTTCTCTGTCCCGGCTGAGCGCTACAAGACGACACAAACGCTGGCCCGAGCGATGGACAAGATCTTCATCCTGCACGCTGACCACGAGCAAAACGCATCGACCTCTACTGTGCGCCTCGCCGGTTCATCTGGGGCCCACCCTTATGCGGCAATTGCTGCAGGTGTTGCTTCGCTTTGGGGCCCAAGCCATGGCGGCGCGAATGAGGCTTGCCTCAACATGCTCCGCGAAATCGGCACCGTGGACCGCATCCCAGAATATATCGAGAAATCAAAGGATAAGTCTGACAGCTTCCGTCTGATGGGCTTCGGTCACCGCGTTTATAAAAACTATGACCCTCGCGCGACTGTGATGCAGAAAACCGCGCATGAAGTGCTGGATGAGCTTGGCATCGACACGCCAATCCTGCGCGTCGCGCGCGAGCTTGAGCGTCTGGCGCTTGAAGATGACTATTTCCGCGAGAAGAAGCTCTATCCGAACGTGGACTTCTATTCCGGCATCATTCTCGACGCCATGGGCTTCCCAACTGAGATGTTCACTGTGCTCTTCGCCCTCGCCCGGACTGTGGGTTGGGTGTCTCAGCTCAATGAGTTCATCGAAGATCCATCACAGCGCATTGGCCGCCCACGTCAGATCTATACCGGCGCCGCGATGCGCGACTTTGTGCCGATCAGCGCGCGCTAATCACTTCCAAAATCGTTTTTGCGGTAATCTCTGCCGCAGGCTCATCGCGCTCTCCCATTCGGGAGAGCGCTTTGTTTTGGGCAATGATCTGCGCGTTTAAGCGGTCAGCGTCACTCAACAAAGCACGCGCCTGCTCGGCCATGGCATCGGCCCGCAGTTTCGTTTGAACATATTCGGGCGCGATCTCACGATCATCAGCGGCAATGTTGAGGAGCGTGATATGGTTGGGCTTGAACAGAAAGTACCGCGCCAGCGCCCAGGTGATCCAGCCGGTCTTATAGCCCACCAGAAAGGGAGTCCCTTGCACGGCGAGTTCGCTGGTCACGGTGCCTGAACAGGCGAGCGCAAAATCAGCTGCCGCCATCACATCAGCAGAGGGCGTCTCGGCGCCCACCAAATGCGCCCATTTTTCAATGCCGGGGAACGCGTCCACAAATTGAGCGCGGACAGACGGCGCAGGTGCGATGACAATGTTGAGCTCGGGCTGGCTCGATTTCAACAGCCACGCCGCCTCAATGAGCGAAGGCGCAACACGTTTGATCTCACTTGAACGGCTGCCAGGTAAAACCAAAAGCAGCTGGTCTGTAGGCGACAGACCAAGCGTCTCGCGATACGCCGCGCCATTGCCCTTCTCGGTCCGTCCGAGCGCCGGGTTGCCCATAACGGTCACAGGCAGGCCATGCGGCGCATAATATGGCGCTTCCATCTCATGGATGCAGATCAAATGGTCGACGGTCGCTGCGAGAGTCTTTGCCCGGCCAGCGCGGGTCGCCCAGACCTGCGGCCCCACCAGCTTGATGAGTTTGATACTTGGATCGCGCTCCCGCACACGCTGGGCCACGCGCAGCATAAAGCCCCAGGAATCGACCAGGACAACAGCGTCCGGCTTGAAGTCTAAGATCGCGTCCGCGGCCGCATCGGCGAGCTTAATGACGGTGCCGTAGGCTTTTAGCCCTTCAAACAGGCCGATAATTGAGAGCGGGGAAATGTCGATGGGCGACTGGATCCCGACTTTCTCAAGCTCCGCTCCGCCGATCCCAGCCAGAACCACATCTGACTGCGCGCGTTTTAAGTTTTCCGCCGTTTCACGCGCGAGGAGATCACCAGAAGGTTCAGCGGCGACCAGAAAGACGCGCGGCCCTGTCACGCGTCCCAATCCTTGGGAAAGCCGTAGAGAAACAGGCCAAGTTCGGCAGCGCGGGCTTTGGCGTTTTCTGCGTCCATCAACAGCGCGCCGTCAGCTTCGAATGCAATTCCAGCCAGGCCCGCTCTCGCCGCGCCCTCAACCGTCGCAACGCCAATCGCGGGAAGGTCAATGCGCCGCTCCTGCTGCGGCTTTGGGCGCTTGACGAGGACGCCGCGTCTTGCCTCATCGGTGCCGCGGATCTCTGCCGGAAGGCTCGCGCAACGCTTGAGCATTTCGTCTGTGCCTTCTTGGGCTTCCACACAGAGGACCAAGCCATCAGCAACAATTGCCCCCTGACCAATGTCGAGGCGGCCAATCTCAAGCGCAATCGCGGCGCCTTTTCGAGCATCCTCAAACTGGCCTTCGGTCGGTCCTGGACCCGCTAAAAGCCCTGCTTGAGCCCGCAGATTTCCCGCCGCTTCATCAGCGCCAATGATCTCAAATCCTTCGTCTTCGAACGCCCCAATCAAGAAACTGAGGAGCGCGTCGTCCCCCTTGCGGGCCGCTGAGATCGCCTTCGGCAAAAGCGAGACGCCTTTCAGATCTGGCTTGAGAGACTTGAAGTCAGGGCGCTTCACAATGCCCGCGAAACAGACTTGGTCGCACCCAGCATTGCGGAAGGCTTTGAACACCTTTCCAAGTTCCGCCACGCCCACCGTCTCGCCCGGAAAGCCTAGAATAGCGGGCTCCTCGAAGCCTTTTATGCGTAGCACATAGACGCCCTGCCCGCGGGCAGTCGCCGCCTCTGCAACCTGCACAGGCAGCTGGCCTAAGCCTGCAATAATGCCGAGTGGGGCCAAGCGCGTCTCCTATCGCGGCAAGCACAGAGCGCGGTTTTTGCTGCTCCGAATGAAGTCTACGATTTGCATGACTTCTTCTGACTCTGCAAATGCGGACGCGGTATCTTCCAGACGCTCGGAGAAGGTGCCCTCTTTGGCATAGAGCATCCGATAGGCGGATCTGAGGTTTCGGATCGTCTCTCTTGAAAACCCGCGCCGCTTCAACCCGACCACGTTTAGGCCTGCGAGATGCGCGTGATTGCCGACCACAGAGCCATAAGGGATGACGTCAGCAACCAGGATGGACCCGCCGCCAACGAAAGCATGATCGCCAATCCGGCACCATTGATGTACAGCAACAGCGCCGCCGAACCAGACCTGATGGCCGACCGTCACGTGGCCGCCAATATGGGTGTTATTGGCGATCACGCACTTGTCCCCAAGCACACAATCATGCGCCGCATGCGTGTGTGCCATGAACAAGCAGTCCGCGCCGATCTGAGTCAGTCCGCCATGCTCCGGTGAGCCCGTATGCAGCGTCGTGTGCTCGCGCAGCACTGTGCGGTCGCCAACGACCAAGCGCGAGTCCGCGCTCGGCTTGTAGCCAAGCACTTGCGGCGGTCCACCGATTACAGAGCCGGGATAGACTTCGACCTCTTCGCCAAGATCTGTGCGACCGAAAACGGTCGCCTTGGGATGTAGGGTGACATTGTCACCCAGGACCACGTCGGGGCCCACATAGGCGAGCGCGCCAATGGAAACGTTGGTGCCAAGCTCCGCGCCAGATTCGACAATCGCTGTGGGGTGGATGGATGAGGTCATTTTGATTTCTTTTTCGGCGCGATTTGGCGCTGCATCCAGGCAATCTCGCGCAAATATTGGCGCAGCGGTTTGGCCGGAACGCCGCCCCAGGTTTCGCCTGCTGGTATGTCCCTGAAAATGCCTGCAGATGCGGCGAGTTTTGCGCCAGCACCAATATGGACATGATCGGCAATGCCAACGCGCCCGCCCATAACGACGCCATCTTCAACCACGCTGGTTCCGGATATCCCAGTAAAGCTCGCCATCATGACATTGCGGCCGATGACGACATTGTGGGCGATCTGGACCAGATTATCGATCTTGGTGCGCTCGCCAATGATTGTGTCATCAAACGCCCCGCGATCGACGCAGCTATTTGCGCCAATGCTGACATGGTCTTGGATGATCACCCGTCCCCATTGGGGGACATCCTCAGCGCCTTCAGGTCCACCCGTGACGCCAAAGCCGGCTTCGCCAATGCTAACGCCGGAGAGAATGGTGACATCATTGCCGATGAGCGCACAGCGGATTGTGGCATTCGGGCCGATCTTGGTCCGAGCGCCAATCTGAACGCCAGGCCCAATCACAGCGCCAGGCGCGATGACGGCCCCCTCACCAATGGCTGCGCCGGTTCCGATAGTCGCGTTCGGGGCAACGGTGGCGGTTTCGTGTATGGCGGGCGCCGCGCCGGGCTCGCTCCACGACTTCAACTCATAGAGCGCTTCCCCGGCCAATTTATGGGCAAAACGAGGATGCGAGACGAGCACAGGAACAACATCGTCTGGCAGGCCAGAAGCATTCTTTTCGGTGACAAAGCAGGCACTTGCGTCGGGGCTGACTTTCGCCGCCTGCGCCGCGTCGCCCTCAGCAAAACAGATCTCGCCCGCGCGCGCCTGAGCCGCCGCCGCGATGCTCTCAATCAGAGGGTCTGCCTCGCTCTCATAGTCAATGCCGCAAATGCCCAAAAGGGCTCGCAGAGACTGCGAACCCTTATAGGTAAAAAAGCGTTGATCGACTGGCATCAGCCCCCCGATGGCTGCCTATTGTTGCGGTTGTGCCGGCAGTTTCTGACGAACAACATTGATGGTCGGCGTCGCGGCATCAAGCTTGGCGATAACGTCTGCGGTCACATCGGTTGCGTCATCAACGAAGACAACAGTTGATTTGTCTAGAATGACATTCGCGCCCTTCTCGGCCACGACTTGGCGCAGCACAGGGACGAGCGCATTGTTAAACTCGGAAAGCGCTTGGCGTTCGGTCAGAGCCAGTTCTTGCGACGCGATTTGACGATCGCGATTGAACTCATTGGCTTGACGGGCATAGGCTTCAACTTCTGTTTTCAACGTCGCGTCCGCACGCATCGCTTCAGGGGTCATGCCTTGCGTCTTGGTCTCGATGGCGGTGCCATCAGCCTGCAATTTGTCGGCAGCGGGTTTCAGCTCGGTCTGCATCGCAGTTTCAATCCCTTGGATCTTGGTGCGAATGTCTTGGCCAGCCTTACTTTGAGCGACGATTTGA
Source organism: Pseudomonadota bacterium (assembly GCA_038529885.1). GTDB lineage: Bacteria > Pseudomonadota > Alphaproteobacteria > Caulobacterales > Hyphomonadaceae > Henriciella. The sequence continues at coordinate 5,378 of JBCBDI010000012.1, read as the reverse complement.
ATGCGATCGATGACGACCACATTGGTGCCTTGGGCGCTGGCGGCTGGGGCCAAATCGAGTGGCGCAGTGAAGGCCAACGCAAACGCAGTAAGAATAGATTTAACGGGAAACATGAATCTCTCTCCTAGAGAATATCTGTTAGAATCGTGTGGACGTACTGAAACGGAAGGTTTCCGTTCGATCGTACTCCTCCTTGCGAAGGATTTGTGAAAAGTCGAACTGAATTGGTCCGAACGGTGAGTCCCAACCCACTGAAAGCCCAGCTGATGCCCGCAATCCAAGACCATCTCTGATCTGTCGAACTGCTGGGATGCCTGCTGGAACATTATTAAACTGTCCGGCGGTCGTCGTGAAGAAGACCGGGTCTTGAATATCCGCATCATCGAGCTCACCAACGGAGCCAGCTTCGATGAAGAGTTTGGTCCGGATCCCATACTCCTCTGGCAGATAGTTCGGAAGCGTGACCTCCCCGGTGCCTTGATAATAGATTTTACCGCCAAGCGAGTTCTGCGGAATAACGTCGATCACATTGCCTTCCGCATCCGCGAGCACATCGATCACGCGCGGACCAAGACCGGCCACATCAAAGCCACGGAAGTTCGATCCACCGCGGAAGAAGCGGTTATTAATCCGGACATTCTCGTCATCACCAAGCGGCTCAATAATACCGCCTGAGAGGCGCAGGCTGGCGCGCACGCCGCGGAAGATACCGCGATAGGCTGCACCGGTGACTTCGCTGCGAATGAACTGAACGTCGCCGCCAATACCGGCCAGGTCTTGGCTCAGCGAGAAGTCAAATCCGCCAGTTGGAGCGATTGGGTCGTTCCGGCGGTCCCAGTTGAAGGAATACCCGATCAAGGACGTGATATCGGCCCGTTCGCTGTCACAAATGGTCGAGCGGAACAAGAATTCGGGCGAACATTGGTCAACCAGTGAGGTTCCGGCAGGCAATGGCATCCGATCCGCTGGGATCAAGACATCGCGCGGCGTATCATCTGAAGGATCATCCGGTGTTTGTGGATTGTTGAGGTCGAAGAACTGCGTCTCTGTAGCGAGTTCTCCAGTATCGGTGACGATCACCACGGGCAGGTCAGACACGTTGATTTCGTCTGACTGCAGGCGATAGCGCAATTGCAATCCAGTATTCTCGGTCACCGGGAAGCCAAAATTAATCCCCGCACCAATCGTTTCAGATTCAAAGTTCGAAACATCTAAGAAATCTGAACGGTTCGAGAAGATCTCCAAACCTGCCGACAGATTACGGTCCAAGAAACGCGGTTCTTGGAAGCGAACATCAACAAATTGCTGGCGATCGGAGGCTGAGATGCGCCCAATAAAGGTCTGGCCCCGTCCCCGCAGGTTTCTTTGCGTGACGCTGAGGTCGAGCAGGAAAGAATCGACGGAAGAGAAGCCCGCTGCGAACGAAAGCTCGCCGGTCGCCGTTTCTTGCACTTCCAAATCGACCACGGTGCGGTCAGGGCGCGAACCGGCGCGTTCTGTGATCTCGACCTCTTCGAAATATCCAAGCGCCCGGACGCGGTTGCGGGAGCGGTCCAGAAGCACGCGGTTAAACGCGTCCCCTTCTGTAATGCGCAGCTCGCGGCGGATGACGCGGTCGAGCGTTTGCGTGTTCCCAACAATATTGATCCGCTCGATATAGACGCGCGGACCTTCATCAATCGCGAACGTCACGTTGACCTTGCGCGTTTCGGGATCCGCGTCCAAGCGCGGCGTGACATCCACAAACGCGTAGCCCGCAATACCTGCTGCAAAGGTCAGCGTATCAATCGTGTCTTCGATCAGGTCACCGCGGAATAAGTCACCATCTGAAAACGGTACCGCGAGTAAGAGGCCTTCTTCGCTCAGCTTATCCAGCGCGGTTTCAACCGCGACGTCGCCAAACGTATATTGCTCGCCCTCTTCGATCGTATAGGTGATGTAGAAGTCTTCGCGGTCCGGGGTCAGGTCGGCTACGGCTGAAATCACACGGAAATCGTAATAGCCTTTGTTTTGATAGAACTGGCGCAGCAATTCGCGGTCATATTCCAAACGGCCAGGATCGTAATTGTCGTTAGAGCTGAAAAAGCGCCACCAACGAGACTGCTTGGTCACAACCTCGCTGCGCAGGCGACGGTCGGAATAAGCGTCATTGCCAATAAAGTTGATCGCGCGCACACCCGTGACAGGTCCTTCGGACATGACGAAGACCAGATCGACACGGTTTTGATCTAGAGGCTTATATTGCGGCTCAACCGTCGCGGAGAAGCGTCCAGATTGGCGATAAAGCTCGAGAATACGCTGAACGTCGGCTTGAACCCGGGCGGCGGTAAAGATACCACGCGGCGCGGCTTGGACCTCTTCGCGCAGCTTATCGTCATCGAGCGCGCTATTGCCCTCAAAGATGACGCGGTTGATGATCGGATTCTCAACCACGCGAACCACCAGGTCTGGCCCGGCTTTTTCAAAGCTCGCATCGGCAAACAGTCCCGTCGCAAACAGCGTTTTCAGTGACAGGTCGATCCGCGCGGAATCAAACACGTCACCTGGCGCCACCAATAGATAGGATTGCACCGTGCGGTCTTCGACGCGCTGATTGCCTTCGATTCGAATTTGCCGAATGGTCTCAGCGGTTTGCGCGCTCGCTTTCCAAGCAGGTGCGAGTGACACCACAATGACGCTCATCGCCAAAAAGGCTGCAGCAAGTACTTTACGCATCGATCCCTCGATCCTCCTTGGTAAGCGTCCTATTCGCTTGTTGGTCTTTCGAAAAGACCTGTTTCCAGAACATCGCCCCAAGTGATGAACACAAACATCGTCAATAACAGACCGAGACCCGCCATCAATGCCATCTCCTGCACCTTTTCAGGCATGACCTTTCCGGTCACCGCTTCATACGCATTGAACACGAGATGGCCGCCGTCGAGAACAGGAAATGGCAGTAAGTTGAAAAAGCCAATTCCGATCGAGATTAAGGCGCAAAGTTGCAACACTGACCAGCCAAGCGCGCTCAGGCGATCGGACAGAGGAACCGCTTCTGCGCCCATAGTTTGATTGACGATCCGGCGCCCCGCATCGCCAATAGCTACAGGGCCACTCATCAGGGCCAGCGGCTCTTTGCCGGTAATGATCCGGCCCAACATATAGACCGTGTGCTCGACCGTACTCTTGGTTTCCAAAACGCCCATTCCCACTGCAGTGATCGGTCCAAATTGGCGGTATTCCAGGCTTTCCATAACCGGCGCTGGGAAGATCCCAACAGTCCCTTGCGGGACGATTTGGCCGAGCTGATTCGGGCGTACTTCGCGGCGGGGTGTAACCACCAAATTGAGCGTTTCCGATCCGCGCATAACTTCAAAATCGAGGGCTCGACCAGAAGACATGCTGGTAATGATGATCATGTCAGATACCGCTTGGATCGGTTTGCCATCTATCGTTTTGATCACATCTCCGGGAAGCATGCCCGCTTCAGCGGCCGGATAGTCTGGTGCGACTTCGTAAGCATACACATCGTAATACTCCGTGCCCCGGAATGCGAAGAATGCCGCGAAAAGCAAGACAGCCAGAACAAAATTCGCGGCAGGTCCGGCCAATGCGACGAGGGACCGCGCGCCAACACCAAGCTGTGGATAAGGCTTTCCAACCGGGCCTTCTTCGACTTTGCCAACATCGCCCGCAAGCTGGCTTTCACCGACAAATTTTACAAAGCCCCCCAGCGGGATCCAGTTGATCCGCCAGCGCGTGCCATTCTTGTCTTTGCGCTCATAAATCGGCTTTCCGAATCCAACGGAGAAGGACTCCACCGCAGCACCGAACCAGCGGCCCATCCAATAGTGGCCAAGCTCGTGAATGATCACGACCACGCCGAGCAAAAATGCCAAGCAAATCAGGAAGATCGGGCCCTGAGACAGAAGATCCGTCAAACTATATGCTCCTGCATCTGGCTCTGCACCTTCAGGAGCAGCGCACTGGTCAATCGTTTCGCCTCGGCCTCAACCGCCAAGACTGCTTCCAAACTATCGCAATCCTGGCAAGCCATCGGGCCGCCCAAAAACGCTTCCAGAGCGCTCTCGACGATCCAGCTTATGTCGAGGAATCGACATTGGCCCGCAAGAAATGCAGCTACCGCACCTTCATTAGCGCAATTTAATACAATCGGTGCGCCGCGTCCCTCTTGCAGCGCTTTGCGGCAAAGATCTACCGCGGGAAAGCGTTCTGAATCAAGCGCTTCGAAGTCCAATCGACTGAGCGCAATTAAATCCAACCGCTCAACCGCGGTCGCTTTGCGGCGATCCGGCCAGCTCAGCGCATGCGCGATCGGCGTACGCATATCTGGCACCCCCATTTGGGCCAAGACCGAGCCGTCTCGATAGGCGATGGCCGAATGCAAGATCGATTGCGGATGCACGACCACTTCGATCTGATCTTCTGGCACATCGAACAAGAAGCTCGCTTCGATCAGTTCGAGCCCTTTATTGAAAAGTGTAGCGCTATCAATCGAGATTTTTTGCCCCATATTCCAGCGCGGATGGGCGAGCGCGTGTTCTCGTGAGACCGATTTCAGCGCCGTGAGGCTCGTTTCCCGGAACGGTCCACCGGAGGCGGTCAGAATGATGCGTTCCAGATCCTCGCGCCGCTCCATGACCTGAAACATCGCATTGTGCTCAGAATCCGTCGGAACGATCGCGACATCATTTTCTGCCGCCAGGCGCTTTAAAAGCGGTCCTGCGCAGACCATGCTTTCCTTATTCGCAAGCGCGATAGAATTGCCCGCCTCAACCGCAGCAAGCGTGGATGGCAGGCCATCAATCCCGACAATCGCCGCGAGCACGCGGTCCACAGGGCGTTTGGCGGCATCAATGACAGCCGCCTCGCCCGCGCGGACCTCGATCCCCGTTCCCGCAAGCTCGCTCTTCACACGCGCTTCGCCAGATGGGTCCGCGATGACCACGCACTTTGGCTGGAAGGCCTTGGCTTGCGCCACCAGCAGCGCGGCATTTCGGCCTGCAACGAGGGTATCGATTTCGAATGCCGGTGATTGGGATTGCGCATTGGCGTGCTCGACCACCGAAAGCGCCGATGTGCCAATCGACCCCGTGGAGCCCATAATCGTTATGGATTTCACACCACTCATCCAGCTAGACCTAATATAGCTGTGAGGGGCGGCGCAAACAGAAAAGCCAGAACGCTGACAAGACACACCAAGCCGAGACCATCGACGCGGTCCATCAGCCCGCCATGCCCCGGCACTAATCCGCTGGAATCCTTGATACCATAGCGTCGTTTGAGCGAGCTTTCAAACAGATCACCGAACTGCGAGAATAACCGACGGATCGCTCATTGCATGGGTTGCGATGGGCGCTCTCATCTCGATTATCGCG
>JBCBDI010000011.1:0-22567 GCA_038529885.1 Pseudomonadota bacterium | reverse complement strand
CTGAGCGGCGACCTCTATCATTTCGAACAATCGCGGGCCGAGAAAATCGTTCCAGCGTTTAACTTCTCCAAGCCGGACACGCTGACCGCCATGGCTGCGATTGAAGCGCGGATTGAGGCGGATGATGGGCGCTTGGTGATCCAACACGTCCCCGAGCACCGCGCTGAGCTACCGGCACTCCCGGGCTATTTGGATTAACGGATATAAAGCCGCTCATCCCGGGTTTGACCCGGGATCTCTCTCAAGGCTTCCAGACCCGCTGCACGAGCTCCCGGCCTGCGCCGGGATGAGCGGGTAAATCACACACATTGACTCCCGTCAAAAAAAGAACAAAAACAGAACATATGGGACGAGCTGATCTTCACCCCCTGCGGGCTGCGTGTGCGTTGCCGCTTGCACAGAATGTGCTGGCGGTGGGCGGACGTGTGGCGCTGCGCAAAGGTCGGATTCATGAAGTCATGGGGCCGGGCGCGGATCTATTTGCCGCGATTGCAGCGGCTGAGCAGGATCGAAACAGTCTCTGGATCGGCTTGCACCGGGACCTCGCCAGTCTCTGTCCCACGGGTCTGCAGGCCTATCTCAACCCGGCAGATCTGATCCTGGTCGAAGCGGTCTCGCGCGGCGAATTGCTGTGGGCGGCGGACCAAGCCTTGCGGGCCGAAGGTGGGTTTTGCGTCATCCTCGAAATGCCGGACAGGCTGTCTCCAAAAGAGAGCCGTCGCTTGCAGCTCGCCGCCGAGCAGGGCGGCGGGCTGGGGCTCATCCTCCTGCGCGGTGGGGCGAGCACATCGGCGGCACAAACCCGTTGGGACTGTACGCCTGTGCATGCTGACGAACCGGCTTGGGACTGGACCTGCGTCAAAGGCAAAAATGGCGAGGCCGGGACCTGGCACGTCACGCATGCGCGCCCCGACGAGGGAGGGCAGAATGCCAAGGATACTCTCCATATGGCTCCCGCAGCTCCCCCTTGATCGCCTGACCCGGCATGGCGATACGCGCCTCGCCGGACCGTTTGCCGTGATTGCTGAAGAGAAGAATGCCTGGCGGGTGACCCATGCCAATGATGCGGCGTTGAAGGCCGGTGTGGCAGCGGGCCAAGCCCTTGCTGATGCGCGGGCCATCTGTCCGGATCTTTTGACCGAGCCGAGCGACCCCGTGCGCGAAGACTTGCTCTTGCGGGCGCTCTGGCGCTGGGCCGATACGCTGTCGCCGCGGGTCTCGCTGGATGCGCCAGATGGCTTGCTGCTCGACATTAGCGGCTGCGCGCACCTGTTTGGCGGCGAGCTCGCAATGGGCCGCGAGGCGCTGACGCGGCTCTCCGATCTACAGATCCAGGCGCAGATTGGCGTTGCCGACACCAAAGGCGGGGCGCGGGCGCTCGCGCGGTTTGGGCCACACGAGGTCTCGCTCGCGCCGCCAGGCGAGCTAAGAGCGGCGCTTGCCGACCTGCCTATCGCCGCGCTGGGGCTCACCCATAAAATGGTCAGCGAGCTGGCGCGGGCTGGACTGACCACAATCGGGCATCTTTACAAGCAAAAGTCAGGCGAGCTGGCGCGCCGGTTTGGACTGCATCTCACCCAAGCGTTGCAGACCGCGAGCGGGCTCACCCCCGACCCGGTCACGCCGAAAGCGGCTGATCCGACTTATGCCGCCCGGATGACTTTGCCCGAACCGATTGGTTTTTTGGACGATCTCGAAAACGTCCTGCAGCGCCTGGCCACGCAAATCTGTGGGCGTCTTGAACAGGATCAGCGCGGCGCGCGGCGGTTTCATCTGACGGTGCGCTGCGTCGACACGGGCGACCATCCGCTCAGCATTGGCTTTGCCCGGCCGTGTTCGGACCCAGACGCGATCCAGCGGCAATTCTCGCATCCGCTGTCCAAGCTAGAGATTGAGTATGGGGCCGACTGGTTCCGTCTGGTGGCCGAGCATATTGAGCCGATCCGGCTGAAACAAGGGAGCTTTGGCGAGGATGCCAAACGCGCCGACCAGCGCCTGATCTTGATCGAAACGCTCGGCAATCGGATCGGCTTTGATCATGTTCGGGTCTTCCGCCCGCGTGATCATCATGTCCCCGAGCTGGAGTTTGGGCAGGTCGAGGCGGCGGGCGCTGAGCCGTATTGGCGACCGGCACCGCGTCCACGTCCGATCCGCCTGTTCACGCCGCCGGAATTTGTCCAGGTTGAGACCCCGGGCCGTCCGCCGCTTAATTTCAAATGGCGGCGCATGTCCTTTGCCACCGATCGCGCGCATGGACCCGAACGGATCACCCCGCGCTGGTATCGCGAAGAAGATCCCCGCACGCGCGATTATTGGACCGTGCAGACCGATCAAGGCCGGCGGCTCTGGTTGCTCAATTATCCCGGCGAAGAGACCGAGGATTGGTATGTCGCAGGAGAGTTCCCGTGAGCTATGTCGAGCTCTTCGCGATCAGCAATTTTACGTTTCTGACAGGCGCTTCGCATGCTGAAGAGCTGGTGACCCGTGCGCAAAAGCTCAGCCTGGGCGGGCTTGCGATTGCCGACACGAACACGTTTGCAGGGATTGTCCGCGGCCACACCGCGGCCAAAGAGTTGGGGCTGCGCTATCTCGTGGCGACGCGGCTGAAACTGATGGATGGGACCGAGCTCCTTGCCTATCCGCGCGACCGCAAAGCCTTTGGCCAGCTCTCCCGGCTGCTCACCCTCGGCAAGCGCCGGACCGTGAAGGGCGCATGTGATCTCACCCTCGAAGATGTGCTCGCCTATGCCGACAATTGCATTCTGATTGGGCTGGGCGGACCGGACTTTGAGGCCACACTCCTGGCCCTCAAAGCCGCCTTTGATGATCATGTTTTTGTCGGGCTGCTCCCACAATATGATGGCCAGGACCCGGCACGCTTTACCAAAGCCCATGATCTCGCCGATCAAGTCGGCTTAGAAACGGTCGCGCTCGGCAATGTCATCATGCACACCGCCGCGCGGCTGCGGCTTGCCGATGTCCTCTCCTGCATTCGCGAGAAAACGACGATTGATGAGCTCGGCCGCCGGGCGCTGCCAAATGCCGAGCGGCGGATCAAATCCGAGTTCGAGATGCGCCGCCTGTTTCAGGCCTATCCAGATGCGGTGGCGAATACGGCTCGGATCGCTGAAGCCTGTCCGTTCTCGCTGGATGAGCTGCGTTATGAATATCCAGACGAGATTAGCGATGGCCTCGAACCGAATGAGCGCTTGCGCAAGCTGACCGAGGAAGGCCTTGTCCGGCGCTATCCAGATGCGGTGCCTTTGAAAGTCCGCAGCATGGTCGAGAAAGAGCTGCGCCTGATCTCAGAGCTCGACTATGCCCGCTACTTCCTCACCGTACATGATGTTGTGACCTTTGCCCGCTCGAAAGGGATCTTGTGTCAGGGGCGGGGCTCGGCGGCGAACTCGGTTGTCTGTTATGCGCTCGGCATTACCGAAGCTTCGCCGGATATGATCACCATGGTGTTTGAGCGCTTCATCTCTGAGGCGCGCAATGAGCCGCCGGACATTGATGTCGATTTTGAGCATGAGCGGCGCGAAGAAGTGATCCAGCACATCTATGAGAAATATGGGCGCCACCGTGCTGGGCTCTGCTCGACTGTAATCCATTATCGCTCGCGCAGTGCGATCCGTCAGGTCGGACAAGCCATGGGGCTCTCGGTCGATGTGGTCTCGGCGCTGTCCAGCCAGGTCTGGGGTGTGTCATCGTCGGACCTTGGCGATGAACGGGCCAAGTCAGCCGGGCTGGACCTTGAAGACCAACGCCTGCGCCAAACGCTGGATCTCGCCAAACAGATCATTGGTTTCCCACGCCATCTCTCGCAGCATGTTGGTGGCTTCGTCATCACCAAGGGCCGGCTTGATGAGCTCTGCCCGATTGAGAATGCCGCTATGGCGGACCGCACCGTTCTCGAATGGGATAAGGACGATATTGAAGCGCTTGGCATGCTCAAGATCGACATTCTCGCACTCGGCATGCTGACCTGTATTCGCAAATGCTTTGACTTGCTCGAAATGTGGAAAGGCGAGGCCTACACATTGGCGACGCTGCCGCAGGAAGACCCAGTCGTTTATGACATGCTCTGCGAGGCGGACACGGTCGGCGTCTTCCAAGTGGAGTCACGTGCGCAGATGAACTTCCTGCCGCGCATGCGTCCGCGCACTTATCAAGACCTCATCGCCGAAGTCGCGATCATTCGGCCAGGGCCGATCCAAGGCAATATGGTGCACCCATACCTCCGCCGTCGCCGCGGCGAGGAGGAGATCATCTATCCGTCCGAGGACCTCCGCGCCGTGCTGGAGCGAACGTATGGCGTCCCGCTCTTCCAAGAGCAGGCCATGCAGATCGCCATTGTCGCGGCAGGCTTTAGTCCAACCGAAGCCGATGCTTTGCGCCGGGCTTTGAATGGCTTTCGCCGTCAGGGGGCCGTGGAGGATTTCAAAGAGCGCTTCATCGCCGGCTGCTTGGAGCGCGGCTATGAGAAAGAGTTCGCGGAAAACTGTTTCAAACAGCTCGAGGGCTTTTCCAGCTATGGCTTCCCGGAAAGTCACGCGGCGAGTTTTGCGCTCCTGGTCTATGCCTCGTCCTGGATCAAGTGCCACCATCCGGAAGTGTTTTGCTGCGGGATCCTGAACGCGCAGCCCATGGGCTTTTATGCGCCAGCTCAGCTTGTTCGCGATGCCAAGGATCATGGCGTTGTGGTGCTGCCGGTCTGCGCCGAGAACAGTTTCTGGGACAATGTGCTCGAGCCTTTGCCGAATGGCGGGCTTGCTGTGCGTCTTGGCTTTCGTCAGATCAAAGGCTTCGCTGAAGAAGACGGTCACTGGATCGCGGCGGCGCGCGGAGCAGGCTATGGCGCGATCGAGACGATCTGGCGCCGAGCTGGGATTGGCCGCGGGGCGCTGACCCGACTGGCAGGTGCTGACGCGTTCGCGGTCTATGGCCTGGAACGCCGCGACGCGTTGTGGGCCGTCAAAGGGCTTGGCGCGGACCGGCCCTTGCCGCTCTTTGAAGAGGCCGGGGAAGGGCTGCCAGAGGTCGAGGCGAACCTGCCCAGTCTCAGTCTGCATGAAAGCGTGTTCGAAGATTATGTCGCCACCCGCCTCACCCTTCGCGACCATCCGGTCAATTTGCTGCGGGACCATTTGCCGAAATTCCAACCCGCAGAGAACCACCGCACCACGGCAGACGGGGTTTGGCTCGCCGTCTCTGGCTTGGTCATCACGCGCCAGCGGCCTGGCACAGCGAGCGGCGTGATCTTCCTGACCTTAGAGGATGACAGCTCGGTCTCGAATGTCGTGGTCTGGCCGAAAGTGTTTGAGAAGTTCCGCAAAGAGGTGATGGCCGGACGGCTCCTACATGTGCGCGGTAAGCTGCAGCGCGAGGGCACAGTCACGCATGTGATCGCGACCCATATTGTCGACTATTCTTATTTGCTGGACGGGCTCGGCTATCCCGAATTCGCTGGCGACAGCATTGATCCCTCGCGCGACAATGCAGATGAAGCCAAACGTCCCGTCCCAGACCTGCGCTCCGGTCCGAGGAGTGAGAAACGTCGTAAAGTCGCCGAAGCGATCACAGCTGAACTGCAAGAAGCCCATCGCGCCCGCATCGCCTCAGGGGCGCGTCACCCGAGAGAGCAGGCCAAGAAGCTCTTTTACAGCCGCGATTTTCACTAGCCGTGCTCGAACCATGAGCAAATGCAGGCAAAGACAGCAATGCCTGCTCGAATCGACTAGCCATGTGACAACATAACAAAGATGTTATTTGGAGATCAGCGACGGTTCGCTGAAACAAAGATGGGGTCGATAAAAAAAGACGCCCCGCAGTGGAGGAAAGCGCACGCCAATCGGCCGACGCGTTAATGGGAATGAGAGATCGGACGTTCCATCTCGAGCGTGTTGGAGAGCGCGCTTTCGAGTTTGAGATCATGATTTATGGCGATGAGCTGACAGACCGTCAGCCGCTATTGATCACGAACTCGATCGAATTTCCTATGCCGCCATCACAGAGTTTTTGTGAGCAGATGTGGGAGGCGGGCCTGCAAGTCATCTTCGTGCGCCGGCCCGGACATGGACGCTCTTCGCCCTTGCCGAAACCCTTGCTGACAAAACTCAATGTTGAATCAGGTGCAACCGCGATGGCGGAAGCGGTCATGCTGCGCACGCTGATTGCCAAATTGGATCTCGACAACATTGTTTTGATGGCCATGGGGAGCTCGAACCCACCCTGTTATCGATTGATCCATATGGTGAGAGAGTTTTCCAAAGTCATCTTTGTGAATCCAAGCTTCAACCAAGACATCCTTCCGGTTTTTCGGCCCTATTGGTTTCAGAAAATGTTGAAGCAAGTGGTCACCAGCGAAAGCGGATTGCGCGTGGCTAAGGCGGGCATGAAGATGCTGCTGAGGAATGATCCTTTGTCCTTCTACCAATCCATCCTCAAAACGAGCCCGGGTGATCTGGCTTATGTGGACGCCAATAAAAGCGACTATCGCGCCGCTGCCGAGTTGGAGCTTCAGATCACGGGCGGCATGTTGTTCTATGATGCCGTCATGTGCCTGACCGAAGACCCGCTCTTGAAAGATGCCTATTTTGCCGGGGTCAATGCGTCCGTTTTGATCGGCATCGATTCCTCCGAGACGTGGAAACGAAACATGCGCAAAGAAGCGGATCGTTTGAACTTGCCGCTTCACTATGTGAGCCGGGCCGATATTTTCTCGGCTTATGCCTCCCCCGAAGCCGTGATCGCGCTCATCCGCGATGAAGACTCCCCATATTTGCTCTCTTCCACCGATTTGGCGGATACGGCCTAATCTGATCGATCCTGCGCGGGCGTGTTGCGCTTGGCCGAAATTTGAGAGACGAGAACAAGACGCGCTTGGAGGAGGCTGAGCGCGTTCTGGGGAGGCTTCATGCTGCCACTATCACTCTCTCACATCTTGCAGCCGACCCTTCTTGAGATTGGACGATTGCCCGCGCGCACGACGTTGCAGCCTTTTCCCAACCGAACGGCGCTTGCAAACAAGAGCGCGCCCTGGCGGCTGAGTCTGGATGGAATCTGGCGGTTTCAATTGGTCAGCGGACTTGAAAGTGCGCCGCAAGACTGGATGGTCTCAGACACGGCGAATGATCCTTGGCGAGACATCAAGGTGCCGGGCGTCTGGACGCGCCAAAACACCGGTGATCTGCCTCATTACGCAAACTGGCGCATGCCGTTCGACTGTCCGAAGCCACCGGAGGTCCCGGTAGAAAACCCAACCGGCTTGTATCGTATCGACGTGGACGTGCCGCTTGACTGGAAGGACCGACGCACCGTTCTCCATATTGGCGGCTTTGAGAGCTTGGCTCTGGTTTGGTGCAATGGCCAGTTCATCGGCCTTGGCAAAGACTCGCGCCTTCCGAGCGAGTTTGATCTGACCGATGCGATCCAGCGCGGCACAAACCAGATTGCGATCATGGTGGCGCGCTGGTGCGATGCGACTTGGATCGAAGATCAGGACCATTGGAACCATGGCGGGCTGCATCGCTCCGTCTTTTTAGAAAGCCGGGCAGAGACTCATATTCGCGATCTTATCGTCGACACTGACTATGACTGTGAAACCGGCGCTGGAAAGGCGCAGGTTCAGGTCGAAGTGGCGGGGCCGTCTGCGGCGCATCGCGCGCGGATCCTGATTGAAGACGCCGGCGGCGCTGAGATCCACGCCAGCGCGGTACATCCGATCGAACAGTTTGACACATCGCAACCCGTTGCTGCGCAATGGGCGCAGTCTTACAGGTTCAAAAATTGCGCCGCCCGGTTCGATGTCTCCCTGACCGAGATTGCGCCATGGTCTGCAGAAGTGCCAACACGCTACCGGCTGATCACCGAGCTCTTGGATGAGAAGGACCGGGTCTGTGAGGCGCATGAAACTTGGATCGGGTTTACGCGAATTGAGACGGCGGATCGTCGCTTGCGCGTCAATGGCGCGTCCGTGGTTCTGATCGGCGTCAACCGCCACGACCATCATCCGGAGAATGGCAAGACGTGCAGCGCGGCGGACATCCGCGCCGAGCTGATCACGATGAAGCAACACAATATCAACGCGATCCGGACTGCCCATTATCCGAATGATCCTGTGCTCCTCGATCTCGCGGATGAGCTTGGCTTCTATGTGATCGATGAGGCCAATGTGGAATGCCATGCGCGATGGTCGGAAGTGGCGCATCATCCAGGCTATATGGCAGCGATTGTAGAGCGCACCGCGCGAATGATTGCGCGCGATCGAAACCATCCCTGCATTATCGCTTGGTCTCTGGGCAATGAGGCAGGCCATGGACCAGCGCATGATGCGGCCGCGGCCGCCGCGAGACATCTCGATCCGAGCCGCTTCGTTCACTATGAGGGCGCGGTGAGCCTGCGATTGAGCTTCCCGTTCGGACGCTCCCCTGACACGACGCAGCAGCCCCCCGATGCAAAAGAACGGGCAGCGACGGATGTCGTGTGTCCGATGTACCCGCCGATTGACCATGTCGTCGATTGGGCGCGCTGGGCCGAAGCGACCGAGGCGGATGACCGGCCCATGATCCTGTGCGAGTTCTCGCATGCCATGGGGAACTCCAACGGGTCGCTCAGCACCTATGTCGATGCGTTCTTTGATGAACCTGCGCTGGCGGGTGGTTTCATCTGGGATTGGCGCGATCAAGGGCTTGCTGAAACGGACGGGGAAGGGCGTTTCTATTGGGCCTATGGCGGGCATTATGGCGATGAGCCGAATGATGCCAATTTCAACATCAATGGTGTCGTCGGACCAGACGGCGAACCGCACCCGGCGCTGCGGGAATATATGTGGGCGGCGCGGCCTGTGACGGCGGCTTTGGCCGAAGATGGAAACGTGGTGCTTGAGAACCGGCGTCACGTCTTGGACACGTCGGATCTAGAGTTTCACTGGCAGCTTTTGCGCGATGGCGTTTCCGTTGAAGACGGGACCTCGTGGCCGGTGGTGCCACCGGGCGAAACGCTGAAGCTCGAGCCCTTTTTATCTGCGGCCACGGATGACTCCGCGCATTGGCATCTCACGCTGACATGGACGCTCAAAGACGCGACCGAATGGGCGCCCGCGGGTCATGTGATCGCTTGGGATCAGCTCTCTTTGTCGTCACCGAAAGCCTCGGAGACTGAGGGGCCCGAATTAGAGGGCACGACGCCTGAGCCTTTCTCGGCGGCGAGTCTTAAAGAAGACGGCATCGAGATCGCGTTCAACAAAAACGGGAGCGTCGAACGGGTCTTGGGCGAGGGCCACCCGGTGATTGTGTCGCCTATCACGCCGAGCCTCTGGCGCGCGCCGACCGATAATGATGGCGGCAAGCCTGGCGCGCGGCCCCTGTTCCAGAACCGAACCGCGGAATGGGTCGGCTATGGATTGAACGATTTGCGACCGGGAGAGGTCAAGGCGGAGCGCCTGCAGACGGGCTCTGGGTTTGTGGCGTGCATTGAGAGGTCCTGGCATGGGGCAGATGATGCGCAGCTCCTCCACACGACGCTTGTGAGTGTCGCGAATGGTGAGATTCGGTTCGACGAGACCCTCATCGTGCCAGAGGCGTGGAAGGATGTGCCGCGGGTTGGGATCCGCTTCGAGGTCGATCAGGCCTTTGACCGTCTCGAATGGTGCGGGCTTGGGCCGGACGAGTCTTATCCCGACCGCAAAAGCGCGCAGACGCATGCAGTCTGGCACTCCTCGGTCCAAGATCAGTATCACCCTTATGTGCGCCCGCAGGAGCATGGCGCGCACGAAGACACGCATTGGTTTAGATTGCTCAATGAGGCCGGCCAAGGGCTGCAATTCACGCTGCCAAAACCGCTCAGCTTTACCGCACGCCTACATCATGATGAGGCCTTGAATGAAGCTGAAACGCTGGCTGAGCTAACTGAACAGGAGACGATTGAGGTGCATATCGACGCGGCGCTACGCGGACTCGGAACCGCCGCTTGCGGGCCGGATGCGCTGGCGAAATATCTTGTTGGTCCAGGAACGTATCAGTTCGCCTGGCAGCTTCGCTATGTGTCTTTGGCCCGGACCGGTTCGAACTCGTAGAGAGAGATGCCGCGGGCATGCGCATCAAATTTAAGCTTCCGATTGAGCGGCGCATGCGCGCGTGAGGCGCAGTTTTGCCGGTCGCACAGATAGCAATTTACGCCAATCGGAGTCGGCTTCTGCGAAGCCAAGTCGAGGCGGTCGCAATAGACCAGGCTGTCCGCATAGGCCTTGTCACACCCAAGGCCAATCGCGACCCGCGCGGGCGCGCGTCCATGATGGCCGCGGGAGCGATTGATCGCCTTTGAGATGGACACATAAGTCGTCTCATCCGGCATTTGGATCAGCTGCGTCAACGTCTCGCCTGGCTGCTCGAACGTGCGGTGAATGTTCCATCGCGGACACGCGCCGCCAAATTTCGAGAAGTGAAACCGGCCGGCGCTGAACCGCTTCGACACATTTCCAGCCGCATCAATGCGTAAGAAAAAGAAAGGGATGCCCTTCGCGTCTGGCTTTTGCAGTGTTGTGAGGCGGTGTGCTGTTTGCTCAAAGCTCGTCCCAAAGCGGTGGCTGAGCAGATCCACATCATAGCGCGTGTTCTCGCAGGCTTTCAGGAAGGCGTCATAGGGCATCAGCAGGGCGGCCGCGAAATAGTTGGCCAATGAGACGCGCGCGAGCCCCACAGCGCTTTCGTCGGTCAGACCCGATGATTTGACGATATCGTCGATCAAGTCGCGATATTCGAGCAAGCCCAATTGAAAGGCGAGTTGGAATTGCCGCCCGGTCGGGTGCAGCAGTTCTGAAATGTCGATGCCTGAACGATGCCGGTCAAAATAGGTGAAAGAAGACGGCATGGCTGAGCTTGGTAGAACGCGAATGCGCAGCTTGTACTTGTCTTCCAGCTTGTCCTGGATCGCCGCTTCGATCGATTTACGACCCGCTGTGAGCTCGGCGTGGAAGGCCGTGGCGGTTTCATCGAGCGCAGGAAAGTAATTGTTTTGCTCGTGCAGGAATTGGCGGACGCGCTCGACCGGGCGAGCGCTTTCTTCAAGGAGTTCCACCTTCTCGCGGTCGGCCAGGGGATTGGCATCGGAATAGGTGCTGAGCGCCAGCTCGCGATAACGTTCATGCAAGCGCAGGAAAGCTTTGATCGTGTCCGGGCTCGCGCCGACCAGGTCCTCAAGTTCATTCTTACCGATCTGTACCCCGCCAAAGACCGGATCTCGGAGCGCGCTGACCAATTCATTGACCAGGCCCGCATCCATGTCTTGGGCAAGTTCAGCAACATTGATGTCAAACTCTTCAGCGAGCTTGAGCAGCACCGCAGCACTGACCGGTCGCTGATTGCGTTCGATCAAATTGACGTAGGTCGCTGACACATCCAGGCGGCGCGCAAACTCCGCCTGAGTGAGGCCCAATTGGGTCCGCAAACGCTTCACGCGCGGGCCGATGATGAGCTTCTTCTTCATGCCTGTTACCTATAACAACATTTACAAACATTACATACCAAAATTTACATAACAAACAATGAAACCCAATAGATATGGGGCTTGGTATGGACGTGGCACGTGTTTTGTAAATAGAGGGGGATAATTACAAAAATCAGGAGTCCGCCATGTCTGGCACGTTAATTCAAGACGCAGTCGCCGCTGCCAAATCAACCCCGCGCCATCGCCGTCCGGCTGAGGTGGTGGGTGCGGTCCCGCCAGAGTATGAGCGCGTTCTGACCCATCGGGCCCTTTTGTTCATTGCCGATCTTGAGTGTCGCTTTGGCGGTCAGCGCAAGATTCTCCTCGAGAATCGCAAACTGGCACAGATGCGCTTTGATGATGGCGAGTTGCCAAGCTTCCCGCTCGAGACCGAACATATCCGCAAATCTGTTTGGGAAGTCGCTCCGGTTCCAAAAGCGCTTCAAGATCGCCGGGTTGAGATTACCGGCCCGGTTGATCGCAAAATGATGATCAACGCGCTGAACTCTGGCGCGAAAATGTTCATGGCGGATTTCGAAGACGCCTCATCGCCGACCTTCACCAATATGGTCGAAGGCCAGGCCAATATGATTGACTATGCTAAAGGCGACCTCGCCTTTGATGATGAAGCGCGGGGCAAGTCCTATCGCTTGAACGACGAGACTGCGACCATGTTGGTGCGTCCGCGCGGTTGGCACCTGGAAGAGGCGCACGTGCTCGTTGACGGCAATCCAATGTCGGCCAGCCTGTTCGATTTCGGCCTGCACATTTTCCACAATGGCAAAGCGCTGATGGAGCAGGAAAAAGGTCCGTTCTATTACTTGCCGAAAATGGAGAATTACCAAGAGGCGCGCCTCTGGAATGATGTCTTCAATTTTGCTCAAGCCGCGCTTGGCATTCCGAACGGGACAATCAAAGCGACGGTTCTGATTGAGACCCTGCCGGCGGCCTTCCAAATGGATGAGATCCTTTACGTGATGCGCAATCACATTGTTGGCCTCAATTGCGGCCGCTGGGACTATATTTTCAGCTACATCAAGACCCTGCGCAATCACCCAGAATATGTCCTGCCAGACCGTGCACAGGTCGGCATGGATCGCGCCTTCTTGAAGGCCTATTCGCTGAAGCTGATCCAAACCTGTCACCGTCGGCGCGCACACGCTATGGGCGGCATGGCGGCGCAAATCCCGGTCAAAGGCGACGAAGCGGCGAATGCGGCGGCCTTCGATAAGGTCCGCGCCGACAAGAAACGCGAAGCCCAGCAAGGCCATGATGGTACTTGGGTCGCGCACCCTGATCTGGTCCCGGTCGCCATGGAAGTGTTTGACGCTGAAATGCCGAAAGCCAATCAGGTTCTAAGCCAGCGTCAGTTCCCGAACATTACTGAAGAGTCGCTGCTCAGCCCGCATACGGGTGACGTGACCGAAGCCGGTATTCGCACCAATATTTCAGTTGGCATCGAATATACCGCGGCTTGGCTGCGGGGCCGCGGCGCTGTGCCCATCCACAATCTGATGGAAGATGCGGCGACAGCCGAAATCTCCCGTAGCCAGCTCTGGCAGTGGCTGACCCACGGCACTGAGTACAAGAAAGAAGACGGCTCTTCGGAAGTGTTCACCGCCGCAGCCTTTGACGCGCTGCTGAGCGATGAGCTCGGCAAGATCAAAGCCGCCCTTGGCGACGATGCCTATGCCGAGGGCCGCTACCCAGAAGCGACAGAAGTCTTTGTCCAGACGGCAACGGGCGCAACGCTCGCTGACTTCCTGACCCTACCAGCTTACGACGTCCTTCGCGGCGCCAATTAATTCCAACCAGACAAAAGTAGATTTTAGACGAGGATAAATTCATGACCCAACGTCCAACTTACAAACAACTCATGGAAGAGACGCTGAAGCGTTATCCATCTGGCACCACCTCTTCCGGCATTAGCGTCGAAGATGTTGTTCAGCTGAAAATCCAAAACACTTACAACACTCACCTCGACGTCGCCAAAGCGATGGCCGGCGTGATGCGTGAAGACATGGCGGCATATGACGCCGACTCTTCGAAGTTCACCCAGTCGCTCGGCTGCTGGTCAGGTTTCCACGCGCACCAAAAAATCAAAGCGGTGAAGCGCATGCGCGGCACGGCCAAAGGCACCTATATCTACCTTTCAGGTTGGATGGTTGCAGGTCTGCGCAACAGTTTCGGCCACCTGCCGGACCAGTCTATGCACGAAAAGACCGCTGTGACCGATCTTATCAAAGAGATCTACACATCGCTTCGTCAGGCTGACGAAGTTGCGTTGAACGATCTCTTCCAAGAGCTGAATGCGGCCAAAGATTCTGGCGCGGAGCAAGCTGCGCTCGACGAGATTATCTATCGCATCGACACGTTCGAAAGCCACGTTGTGCCGATCATTGCCGACATCGATGCTGGCTTCGGTAACGAGCACGCGACATATCTGCTCGCAAAAGAGCTGATCCTCGCCGGTGCGTGCTGCCTGCAGATTGAGAACCAAGTGTCTGACGCCAAGCAGTGTGGTCACCAGGACGGTAAAGTGACGGTTCCACGCGAAGACTTCATCACCAAGCTGCGCGCCTGCCGCATGGCGTTTGAAGAACTCGGCGTGGACGATGGTGTTATCGTTGCCCGGACCGATAGCCTCGGCGCTGGCCTGACCCAGAAAATCCCAGTTTCAAACGAGCCTGGCGATCTGGCTGCCGAATATATCAAGTGGATCGAGACCGAAGAAGTCACCGATGCGAACCCACTGAAAGAAGGCGAAGTGGCGCTTATGCGGGATGGCAAAGTCTGTCGCCCAATTCGTATGCCGAATGGTCTCTACAAGTTCCAAGACAATACCGGCCGTGAGCGCGTCATCGAAGATTGCATCAGCTCGCTCGCTCAAGGCGGCGCGGACCTGCTCTGGATCGAAACCGCAACGCCAAACGTGGACGAGATTGCCTCTATGGTGAACGCGATCAAAGAGGTCGTGCCGAATGCGAAGCTCGCTTACAATAACTCGCCAAGCTTCAACTGGACGCTCAACCTTCGCAAGCAAGTTCGTGAGCAATGGATCGAAGAAGGCAAGATTGCTGAAGGCGACTATCCAGAAGGCACAGCCCTGATGTCTGCGAAGCTCGACGACACCGAGCTGGGTCTCGAAGCCGATGCGCGTCTGCAAAGCTTCCAGACCGATATCTCAGCCCGTGCAGGTGTGTTCCACAACCTGATCACGCTGCCGACCTTCCACCTCACCGCAAAAGGCATGGACGAGCTGTCCAATGGCTACTTTGGCGACGAGAAAATGTTGGCTTACGTCAAAAACGTACAGCGTGAAGAGATCCGCCGCGGCGTCTCTGCTGTGAAGCACCAGCACGAAGTTGGCTCTGACCTTGGTGATACGTTCAAGGAAATGGTTGGCGGCGAGCGCGCTCTGAAAGCGGGCGGTGCGCACAACACCATGAACCAGTTTGAAGCGGTCGACTAAACGTTCCGACTTCACCCAAACAAAAAGCGCGCCGGTCAGACGATCGGCGCGCTTTTCCATTTAGCCCCCAGGCTAAGCCCCTTGGGGCATCATTTAAGCTCGTTCAACGCCTCGGCGACGAGCTGTAAGTCTTCATTCGAGACATCATCCAGAATGCTCTGGCGATAGACCCGCACACCGGCCCGCTGTTCTTGAACGGCGCGTTTGATCTGCTGGTAGAAGCCGGCAGAGCGATAGTGATACGGATAGTATTTCGAGTACTGTTTGCGCGTGTTTGGATTGCCGCGCGCCATCAGGCGCAGCATGGCATCTGAAACCGCACGCTCTTCTTCGGTGTCGCGCGCTTCGATCAGCGTTTGGATCTTGCGTTCCAATTGAAAGCGCTCGACGCGGCGCTCAATCGCGGTTTCGCGGGGTTCGCCCCAGGCAATGACTTTAACCGGGCGTTCTGTGCCGGTTTCGACAACGCGAGATTTGCCGCCGCTATAAACGGTGACATCAGCCAGTGCGGTGGAAGTTAATAGGCCTGCGACGCCAATAAGCGCAAGCAAACGCGGGCCGACAGGTGCAGTTCTGCCCATGAGATATTCTAGCTCCAAACAGGCCGTTCTGGCCTTCGTTAAAACTAGTCTGGCAATTTATTTCGAATTTGCAACAAATTACTATAGTTAATGGGGATTTTCCTTATTTCCTGACTATGGTTAATGTAGTCGATTGGTGGAATATGGCGGGAAGAAAGGGCCAGTGAATGCCTAAAGCCGTGATCGTTGGTGGGGGAATTGGAGGGCTAACTGCGGCGCTCGCTTTCCACCATTTTGGCTGGCAAGTTGAGGTCCTCGAACGCGCCCCCGAACTCAGCGATATTGGAGCCGGGATCCAAATCAGCCCGAACGGGATGAAAGTCTTCCGCGCCATGGGGATTGAGGACCAGGTGTCGAAAAACGCCTTCGTCCCGGAAGCCTTGGAAATGCGGTTTGGCCGGTCTGGACGCCGAATTTTTCAGATTGAAGCGCAGCGCGCCATCGTTGAACGCTGGGGCGCGCCTTATCTCCATTTGCATCGTGCGGACTTAGTCGGCGCGCTAAAAGATCTGCTCATGGCGCGTCAGCCGAATTCTGTGCGCCTGAATGCGGAGGTCGCTGCCTATAGTCACTCAGACACAGACGCGACCGCGCACCTGGAGTCTGGCGAAACGGTCTCCGGGGATCTTCTGGTCGGCGCTGATGGCATTCACTCAGTCATCCACAACCAGATGGTCGGCGCAGAGCAACCCGAATTCACCGGCAATATTGCCTGGCGCGCCGTGGTTCCGATGGACAAGCTCGGCGACCTCGCGCCGCCACCGACAGCCTGTGTATGGGTGGGCAAACGCCGCCACGCGGTCACCTATCGATTGCGCGGCGGGACGCTGGCTAATTTTGTCGGCATCATCGAGCGCGATGTCTGGACCTCAGAGTCTTGGACCGAAGAGGCTACCAAGGATGAAGTCTTAGAAGCGTTCGGCTCTTGGCACCCCATTCTCACCCATTTGATTGAGCAGGCAGACTCTCATTATCGCTGGGCCTTGTTCGATCGCCAACCGCTCAGCCAGTGGGTCGATGGGCGCGTGGTTCTGCTTGGCGATGCGTGTCACCCGACTTTGCCATTCCAAGCTCAAGGCGCGGTGATGGCGATTGAGGATGCTTATTTGCTTGCGAAACTCGCCGCGGAACAGCCGAAGAATTTACCGGCCGCGCTCAAAGAATACTTCCATGTCCGTCTGCCGCGTACGGCGCGGGTTCAAGCCGCGTCTCGGGCCAATGCGAAACTCTTCCACCGGCCGACGGCGCTCAGCCGCGCGCTGACTTATGGTCCGATTTGGGTCGCGGGTAAGATCGCGCCATCGGTCATTCGCTCACGGCAAGATCCGTTCTACGCGTATGACATTCGTGAGGAACCACTACGGTGATGTCGTTGAGACTGGCGGCGTTGGGGCCGCCGCATCCGCGACCGCTTCACCTGTTTCCGCATAGGCTTCTTCTGGTAGCACAGCCTTATAAGTCTCGCCCAATGCAAAGCGTGCAAACCAGCCAAGTTCGGTATTGATCTTGAACAATTGATTGGCCGGTTTTCGGAAATTGTGCGGCTCGCCCTTGGCTTGATACAGGACGGTCGGGGTTCTCGCTGCGCGCACTCCGCGAAACATCAAAATGGACTGGGTCGGCGGCACGCGCACATCATTTTCTCCGACAAAGAAGAGAGTGGGCGTGGTGACTTTCCAGGCGTCCTGGAGCGGGGAGTCGCGATTATACTGACGGTTCGGAGTTTGGCGGGTCCACGGCTCACCGCCGAAGACGAATTGGCGGTGGTGACGGATATCGCTCTCGCCTTGCATGCTGCGCCAGTCTGAAGCGCCGGCCCCAGACGAAGCGGCGGCAAAGCGATCCGTATGCGTGATCAATTTATTGACCATATGCCCGCCAGCGCTCCACCCCATTTTGACCAAGCGATCGGGATCAGCGAGCCCGCGATCGATCAGCGCGTCCACGCCATCCATCACATCGTGATGCGCATTGCGGAAGTAAGCGCCAACCATGTCGCGCACGAAAGCGTCGCCATAGCCCGTGCCGCCGCGATGATTGGGCAAGAAGACTATATAACCTTCAGCCGCCAGCACAGGCAGATAGCGTGAGGGGTTCCAACTGCCATAACGGGACGATGTCCGCGGGCCGCCATGCGTGATCGTGACCAGCGGATAGGCTTGGCCAGGTTGATAGTCCAATGGATAGACAAGTAGACCCTCGAGGCGCGCATTGCGACGCCCGCGCCACGTGACTTTCTCTTGGCGCGGCAAGACATATTGCTCCGGCCAGCCAGCATAGACCGCGCTGATGCGCCGAAAGCCGTCTTCGCGGTTTTGCATGACGTAAAAATCGCCGGGATCATTCGCGGTTTCGATTTGCGCCAGATGCGTGTCGGTGGCTGCATCAAAGGTCCAGAACCGGATATTATGCGCGCCGCGGGTCAACGTCGTCAGCGTGCCCGTCTCAAGATGATAGTGATAAAGGTCCGCGCTGAGACCGGTATTGCCGAGAATGTAGAGACCCTGGCCGGTCGCGTCCCAGGCAAGGTCCAGCGCCTCCATGGGCAAGTCGCCGAGCAAGCGCTGTGTCCGCTCTTCGGGACGAGAGACAAACACTTTTGGTTCGTAATAGGGGTCACCGGACGCGTTCACCGAGGCGATAAAGGCGAGCGTTTCTCCATCGGGTGAAAGCCGCGCCGTGTGCTCGGCGAACCGATTGCCCGTCCGACGCACACTTTGATCAGACTCCAGATCATGAAGAATGAGCTCGCCGCGATAGGTCTCGTTCAGCTTGTGATTGGGGACGCGAGAATAGACCAGCGTTTTGCCATCGCGAGACAAAGACATATTGCGAATGGAGAAGCGGCCAAACAGAACCGGGTTCGCCGCTTGTGGGGCGAGATCGAAAAACCAGAGCTCGCGATTGGCATTCGATTCAAAGGGCGGAATGATCCAGCCATCTGATAAAAGCTCAGTATCGCCTTCAGGCTGCTGCTCGGCTGCAAGATAATAGAAGCCGCTGCCATCTGGGTGCCAGATCACATCAAGCACGGCTTCGCCATGGTGGGTGAGGCGGGTGCTCTTTTGAGTGGTAAGATCAAACAGATGCGCTTGCTCTTTTTCCGTCTCGCCAACCACTTTTAGATAGATGAACCGTTGCCCCTCCGGATGCCACCAAATCGGACTGGCATTAGTGTTAGCGTCATCGAGCGCCGGGCCTGGAATATGCGCGCCCGAAGCGACGTCAATAATTTCGAGCCGGTTGACGATCTTGTTGTCTGCCCAAAGCGTCTCCGATCGCAAATAGGCGAGATATTGCCCATCCGGCGATAAGGCTGGCGAGGAAAGACGCGGCATTTCAATGAAATCGACCGGCGACATGGGCCGCGGCTCAGCGTGTGCAGGCGCGCCTATGAAAAGCGTGACCAAAAGCAAACAAACGAACCGATCGAACATAGACTTTAATTTAGTGAGACGCGCGGCGCGCACAACTCACAAGCTGGCGAAGGGATGCTAAGCGCTGCCGCCAGTCATGTGCAAATGGGCCGGATCAATCCCCAACATGGCGAGCGTGAGCTCCCACTTTTTCGAATGCGCCGCCCCGAAGACGATATCCTCATGCGGGTCCGCGACGAGCCAAGCATGTTCGCTAAGTTCATGCTCCAATTGGCCAGGGCCCCAGCCGGAATAGCCGAGCGTCATCGCCGCGTTTTCAGGGGCACCTTCTGTGGCCAGCGCCCGCAGGATATCGCGCGTCGCGGTCATGGAGAAACTTGCCGCCACTTCGACGGTTGCGCCGTCGCTATAATAATCATTCGAATGCACAACGAAGCCGCGATCGGTACCGACCGGGCCGCCATTCAGGACGTATGTATCTTCAACTTGGATATCCTGCTCAATGTCGAGCTGCGTGAGAAGCTCAGGCAGGGTCAGGTCATCGATCGGCTTATTCAGCACCAGGCCCATCGTATAGTCTTCGCTATGCGCACAGACCAAGATGACTGAGCGAGCGAATCTCGGATCGCCAATTCCGGGCATCGCCACCAGCAATTTTCCGGTTAGATCCTGCACCTACGTCTCCTGTTTCGGTTTCGACGCTAATTGAAGCGATGAATTTGGCAAGGTTTTGTCATTGCGGCGTCCGTTCAGCGCTCTATGTAGGGAGCGCAGAGAATAGGAGATATCTCAATGACGATTTCAGTTGGTGATAAACTGCCAGAAGCGACCTTTATGGAAATGACCGCGAACGGCCCGGAGCCTGTGAGCACCGCGGACGTATTTGGCGGCAAGAAAGTCGCGCTCTTCGCCGTCCCTGGCGCCTACACACCAACATGCTCTGCCAAGCATTTGCCGGGCTTTGTCGACAAGCAAGGCGATCTTGCGGCCAAAGGGATTGATGACATTGTCTGCACCTCTGTGAATGACGTCTTCGTCATGGGCGCTTGGGGCAAAGACAATGGCGTTGAAGGTAAAGTCCGCATGCTGGCTGACGGCAATGGCACCTTCGCCGCTGCGCTCGGTCTCGAAATGGATGGCAGCGGCTTCGGCATGGGCCAGCGCTCGCAACGCTATTCCATGATCGTCGAAGACGGCACGGTGAAAGAGCTCAATGTCGAGCAGGGAGGGGCGTTTGAAGTCTCCAGCGCCGACTATCTGCTGGGCCAGCTTTAAGGACTGAGTTCGCACCGCAATGGATAAGAGAAAGCCCGCGGAGCGATCTGCGGGCTTTTTGCGTGTCGTCAGGGCTCAAATCAAGCGGCGAACGCGCGCTGTATAATCAAAATATATCTGATCGATTTTACGCTCGAGAGAACTCTCTTCCAGGGCAAGCGCCGTATGGGATGGCGGTGCATAGGCTAAGGACCCGATGCAACGATCTGCCGCTCGCCTCACAGCCAATTGATGAAGTTTTAATTGGCGGCGGGTGGAGCAGGAGCTAAATGGCGCGTGGAAAGGCGGGCCCTAGAATGACGCGCTTACAGAGAGCCTATCAAACACTCACGAGACTGCCTCTTTTTCTGGCTGTTTTATTGGTCGGACCTGCACTCTTACCCGCGTCAGCGGATCAGGACACGGAACGGACCGTCATTGAAGCACCAATCGCGGATGACGTTCTGATCAATCTGCTCGATCCGGCAAGCGAGCGCAGTGTCGATCGGGCGATCAGAGAGATCCGTCGTGCATGGAGTCCGGCTCTCATCCCGCAATTGCTGGAGATCGCAGCAACCTCACGCTCCGACTATAGTATCCTCCAAATCTATGATCTGCTCGGGCAGCGGACCCGTCGTCGATACGGGACCAATCTCAACCGTTGGTATGCCTATTTATGGGACCAACCGGAGCGCATCACCAGTAATTATGGGGACTTTAAAGCCTTTCTATACGCGGCGATCGACCCGCGCTTCGCCGCCTATTTTGAAGGTCGGCAGGACACTGCGCGCATTCGATTGGATGAAATTCGCTGGGGCGGCGTGCAGCAAGACGGTATTCCGCCTCTTCGGCAACCGGACATGATCACCGCTGATCAGGCCACTTACTTAAACGATGACGACATCGTCTTTGCGCTCGAGATCAATGGAGACGCAAGGGCCTATCCAAAACGCATCCTCGCTTGGCACGAAATGTTCGTGGACACGATTGGCGGGGTCAATATTGCTGGCGTGTATTGCACGCTGTGTGGCACGGTCATTCCCTATGAGACCGAGATTGATGGCGTCGTGTTAGAGCTGGGCACATCGGGATTTTTGTATCGGTCGAACAAGCTCATGTATGATCGCCAGACGTCATCGCTGTGGAACACTTTAACCGGAGAACCCGTGCTGGGGCCATTGGCGGGGCGCGGGATCTCACTCACGTATCATCCCATCATCACAACCCGATGGGCCGATTGGAAGCGTCAGCATCCGGACACTCAGGTCCTCTCCCTTCAAACCGGGCATCAACGCGATTATGGCGAAGGGGTCGCCTATAATACCTATTTCTCAACTGACCGCCTCATGTTCAACACCCCGTTTGAGGACGATCGGTTGAAGAACAAGCAGGAGGTTTTGGCGCTCCGCTTTCCGGCTGCCCCTAGCGAGCAACTCGCCATCGATACGGATTTCCTCGCTCAAAATCCGATCCTGACCGAGTCGATCGGCCTACAGAATTTTGTCATTCTTACCGACCAAAGCGGCGCCAACCGCGTTTATGAGCAGGGCGGCGTCGATTTTGAAGCATATGATGGCGACCGCACCTTAGTCGACCAAGCTGGCGTGTCTTGGCAGCTTGAAGAGCATCAATTGGTTTCAGCGACGGGGCAGACATTGACGCGTTTGCCTGCCCACCGCGCCTTTTGGTTCGGCTGGCGCGCCGCGTTTCCGGAGACTCGCTTGCTGAAATAGTCGCCTGGGGTCATCTCGGCTCCTCTCCCGCAAGCCGTGAATTCAGAAGCTGGATCCTCAGACTGCTGTGCGGTCGAGGATGACGCCAAGTCGCTGATGCCTGCTCTGGGTCAGGATTTTTCCAACCCCGCTCATCCCGGCGCAGGCCGGGATCTCCGGCAATCTTGGACGGGACTTGTGGCACGAGACCCCGGGTCAAGCCCGGGAGGGGCGGTGAAATGAGAATTCATGTCCGCTGAGAGTCTCTGTGCTGAGGGAATGAAGCGCGCGCGCCGCAAAGCGCTCCCCACAGCTTGTCTGTGGGGTCCAGCTCGGGACGGCGCGGCTGAGATTGGGAGGGTTATGTTGGCTCTCGGTCTTCGCGGCCAATGCACGTGATGGGTCCCACGGACGCTACGCGCCGTGGTAGACGCCAGGAAGAGGGCCTAAGTGGGCCTTCACACCATGGCCCCCTCCCACCCAATCAAGTTGGGCGCAAAGCTCGCAAGTATCGACGGACTTGGGGGCAAAGAGAGGCAACCTCCTCCAAAACCTGTTCCGCTTTGAAACAGACGCTCATTCTTTCGTAATAGAATCGCGCGCCAATGACCTGTTTCCTTGGGAAATGCACTGTTTTTCGATGAATTATTATTGAAAAACGGCAAATATCTTCCCATCTAAGTCTCG
>JBCBDI010000010.1:13103-22957 GCA_038529885.1 Pseudomonadota bacterium | reverse complement strand
ATATTGCCAACATAGGTGTCGAACGCATCGCGCAAGGCATCCATGGAGCCATAATGCTCCATATGTTCGGGATCCATATTCGTCACGATCGCAACCGTGGGACGGATCTTCATAAATGTGCCGTCGGACTCATCGGCTTCGAGCACGATCCAGTCGCCATCCCCGGCTTTCGCGTTTGAGCCATAAGCATTGATGATGCCGCCATTGATCACGGTCGGATCAATCCCGGCACCATCGAGCAGAGCGGCCACCATGGTCGTGGTCGTTGTTTTGCCATGCGTGCCCGCGACGGCGACCGTCCATTTCAGGCGGATGATCTCGGCCAACATATCAGCGCGGCGCACGACAGGTATACCGGCGGCGCGGGCAGCTTGAACTTCAACATTATCGTCTTTGATCGCGGACGAGATGATCACCGCGCTGGTGCCAGCGACATTCTCAGCCACGTGACCGATATGAACCACCGCGCCTTTTTCGCGCAGGCGTTTCACATTGGCGCTGTCTTTCATATCCGAGCCTTGGACCTGATAGCCCAAATTCATCATGATCTCAGCAATGCCGGACATGCCGATCCCGCCAATACCGACAAGATGCGCAGGGCCAAGGGGAAACGGGGTGGGAGACGGTTTCATAGGAGTTCTCTGTCCGGATATTTTGATCAAAAGCGCTTAGCCTGTTCCGCGCCCGAGAGGCAAGCTTGCGCCTGTCGGGACGGTTTTCGCTGGCGCTCTGTAACACACTGTGCATGACTGGAATGGCGAGAAAAGGGAGCAAACATGACGATGCATTTAGCTGAATTGAACATTGGCCGTCTCGTTGCGCCGACCGATGATCCAAGGGTCCAAGAATTCATGGACAATCTCGACTTCATCAATGGGCTGGGCAAACAGATGCCAGGCTTTGTTTGGATGATGGAAGGGTCCGGTGAACCCGGGACCGGAAACACCGACACGAAGATTGATGATGATCCGCAATTCGTGCCAAATTTGAGCGTCTGGACAGATATTCAAAGCCTCGAAAAATTCGTCTGGGGCACAGTTCATAAGAAATTCTACGAGCGCCGCGCCGAATGGTTCGAAGTCCTAGGCGACATGCATTTTGTCATGTGGTGGGTGCCGGAAGGCCACGAGCCCAGCTTGGAAGAAGCGCTGGCCAAACTTGAACATTTGCGGGCGCATGGCGATAGCGATGAAGCGTTCGGCTGGAACTGGCTGAAAGAGGCCAAAATGCACGAGACGCATAGTTGCCGCGCGGCTTGAGTCTAAGAGTGTTTTTCCGGTCGCTTGCCGAGCAACGCCATTAAAAGCCCGATCAGCGCGAGGGCCAGCATCACGCCAATAATGATGGTGAGACGCGTCTCCTCAATCGGGCCATTGGTCTGAGGCCCTTGATGGCGCAGGTTCTCGACATGGCTGAAAAAGGACATCCAAAACATCGCGGCGGTGAAGCCCCAACCCCCGCTCAGCCAGCGCACGGTGCCTGTGTTCAGAGCCCTTTGACCACCAAAGATCAGCAGTGACGCGCCGATATAGTCGACCACCCAAAACGGCCACCATTGCCAATCGCCCCAATTGCGCACCACTTCGCCAATGAACAGGAAGACGCCAAAAGCAAGCGCGAGATAGGCAGAGATGCGGATCATTTGTCTTCCCTTCTCTCAAACAACCACCGAATAAAGACGCGCTTCTGCGTCATAACAGACGCAGTCGCATCTTTAACGAGCCGCCCCTCTCTCGATACGCCTACCACTCTCAGCGTGTGACTGCATGTCTCGGTCAGTTTCGCGTGGTAGCAGCGGATCTGTATCGGCTCCGTCGGCGCGGGATGGCATTCGGAATTGACCGAGCCATCCTTGCAAATCCTTCTGCAAGAGAACCCCAAATAACGCGTGGTGGAAACCAGACTTTCAAGGGGGTCGTCCGCTTGGTTGTTTTGGACCAAATCGGCCCCGAGCTTTTCCATTTCCTTGCGGATCGGCTGGTCGTCGCAGTCTATTTTGGCATAGTCCTTGGCTTTGTCGGACACCCAAATAGTCCCGATAAGAGTTAGGACGCCAAACACTATGACACCCACCTGCATGACACGAACCATCATGCCGCGCTGATGCGTCCCGCCACATCCGCCAAATCTTGCGCCGCGCGAATGTTTCCGAGTGCTTTTGCCGCCGCCGCGCGGACCGACAGCTCATTCGGGTCTCCGAGGCGGAGCGCGATCAATTCGCCGAGCAGATTGGGGTAGAGATTGTCTTCCAGCAGCATGTCAGCGCCGCCCGCTTCGACGAGGCCTTCCGCGTTCGCCTCTTGGTGATTGTCCATGGCGATTTTAAGCGGGATGAGGATAGAGGGCCGCCCTACAGCCGCGATCTCGCTGACCGTTCCAGCGCCGGAGCGCGCAATGATCAGATGCGCCGCGGCGATCCGGTCGGGCATATCCGAGAAGAAGGGTTGCAGCGTCGCTTTGACTTGCACCTTGTCATAGATGGCGCGGACCTGGTCGAGCTGTTCCTCGCGCACTTGTTGGACGACGTTCAAGCGCACCCGCAGAGGCGCTGGGATATGATTGGCGATCGCCAGAGGGATCGCTTCACCCAATATCTTCGCGCCCTGCGAGCCCCCCGTGATGAACACGGTGAGTTCCCCCTCCATGCTTGGAAACGGCACGTCGCGCACCGCCGCAATCGGCGCCCGAACCGGGTTACCGATCGGCTGATGATTGGCCCCGCCTGGCAGGCGGTCGAGCCGTTCAAAGCCAGAAGCGACCACAGCCGCCTGTTTGGCAAAGGCGCGATTGACCCGGCCCAGAACGGCGTTTTGTTCATGAATAAGCAGCGGAATTTTCAACCGTCGGCCAGCCGAAAGCGCGGGGTAAGCCGGATAGCCACCAAAGCCTGCAATGAGCGCGGGTTTTTTGTCTTTTTTGAATTTTCGGACCGCTGTATTGACGCCCGCGCGGAGTTTCAGCGCGGTGCCGGGCAGCGTCCATGGCTTGCGCAAGTTTGGGCTCGCGGCTTGAACTTCCATTTTCCAGCTGGCCGGGAATTTTTCCGCATAGCGCAGGCCGCGGCTGTCGCTGATCAGGCCGACCTCCCAGCCTCGGGACGCCATTTCTTCAGCAAAAGCAGCGGCCGGAAACATATGTCCGCCAGTGCCGCCAGCCCCGATTACGACGAGGGGTTTGTCACTCATTTTAGCCCTTCACGCTTGTATGTCCGCGCCGGATCAAAGCGAGCGCCAATCCAAGCGTCAGCGCCGTGCCCAGCATCGATGACCCACCGCTGGAGACAAATGGCAAAGTCATCCCCTTTGGCGGTATCAGGCTGACATTTACAGCGATGTTTATGGCGGCCTGAAGACCAAAAAGCGCAAATAATCCGGACGCGGCTGCGCGCGGATAAGGATCATGCAGCCGCGCCGCGGCACGCAAGCCCTTCCAGACGATGAAGCCATAGATAAAGATCAAACCGACCGCAGCGATATAGCCGAACTCCTCGCCCATGACCGCATAGATGAAATCGGTATGGGCATCGGGCAGCGAGGTTTTGATCTTACCCTCGCCTGGGCCGACGCCGAAGAGGCCACCCCGGCCGATCGCTTCAGAGGCTTTGTCGATTTGGTAAGTGTCATACTCGCTTGGGAAAAAGAACGAATTTACCCGGAACCGCACATGTGGGAGCGTCGCATAGAGCAAGCCGGACAGCGCTGCGCCGCCGCCTGCAAAGACCGCAGCCCATCGCCAGGGCAGACCTGAGACAAAAAAGGTGACGATGAAAGCCGCGGCCAAAAGCGCCGACTGACCGACATCTGGCTGCAACAGCAAAAAGCCGAGCGTCACGCAGAAAAAGACCAAGGTGATCGCCGCCCAAGGCCCTTTGGGATACATGGCGCGCTGCGCCAAAAGCCAGCCTGTGAGCACCACCAAAGATGGCTTGGCAAATTCAGACGGCTGTAAGCCAAAGTTGCCAATCCGGATCCAGCGCGTCGCGCCTTTGGCTTCATATCCAGACACCAATATGTACGCCAGCAAGATCAGCGAGCCGAAAAAGACCAGGGCCGCGAGCCGCCTCGCCCAGACCCGCTCAAGCAAGCTGGTGCCGATCAACACCACAACAGCCGCGCCGACAAACATGGCCTGGCGCCGGACAAAGTGGAAACTATCGGCATAACCGAGCCGGTCCGCTGCGGGTGGTCCCGCCGCAAGCGACATTAAAAGTCCCGTACAGAGCAGGATCATGCAGGCCATCAAGATTGGCCAATCGAGGCCGCGATGCCATTCCAAAAGCCGACCCGTGGCAGAGCGTGGACGAAGCGCGACCTCGA
Organism: Pseudomonadota bacterium; assembly: GCA_038529885.1. Lineage (GTDB taxonomy): Bacteria > Pseudomonadota > Alphaproteobacteria > Caulobacterales > Hyphomonadaceae > Henriciella. Next base: position 18,641 of record JBCBDI010000010.1, on the reverse strand, counting down.
CCATGCTCGCCCCCTAGACCGCTTCTTTTTGCGGCGTGACCTGCGCCGTCAGTCTCTGCACGATGGCGCGGAAGGCATCGCCGCGCGCTTCGAAATCTTTGAACTGATCAAAGCTCGCGCAAGCTGGCGAGAGTAAAACAATTGGGTTCGGTTCGCCCGACGCCTTGGCCGCATCAAACGCCGCCTGGGTGGCGGCTTCCAAAGTCCCACATTTCATGGCCGGGGCTTGGTCTTTCAACGTCTTGGCAAAGGCGGTTTCGCTCTCGCCGATCAGATAGGCCCCGGCGACCCGGTCAAACCAAGGCTTGAGCGGCTCAATGCCTTCGGCTTTCGGCACGCCGCCAGCAATCCAGTGGACTTTTGGCCACGTTTTTAGCGCCTGCTCTGCGGCCTGCGCATTGGTCGCTTTGCTATCATTTACAAAGCGCACCCCGTCGACTTCGCCGACCATTTCCATGCGATGGGCAAGGCCCGGGAAGGAGCGAATGGCCGACATGATCCGGCTCGGGGCAACGCCGAGCGCGTGACAGGCGGCGTAAGCGGCAGCGGCGTTCTGGTGATTGTGCCGACCGGGCAAGGCTTGGGCTTCAGCCAAGTCGCCAACGCGGATCGCCTGCCCGCCTGTGCTGTCATAAAGATGACCGTCGACGGCGCTGACTCCGCGCGCCAGACCAAACTCGGAACTGATCTGCACGACCTGTCCGTCGCCAGGGCGCTGACGGCCCATCGCCGTGGCTTGGCTATAGGGGTCATCAATGCCGATAATGGAGACATCTCGCGGGCGCTGATTGGCGAAGATGCGCTTCTTCGCATCGACATAGCCATCCATGTCGCCATGACGATCCAAATGATCAGGCGAGATGTTCAAGAAGACCGCCACATCACAGCGAAGGCTTTCGACCAGATCGAGCTGATAGGATGACAGCTCCAGCACATAAATCGCATTGGCATTGAGCGCCGCCATGTCGAGAACGCCCGTCCCGATATTGCCGCCAACGCGGACATCGCGGCCGGCCTCGCGCAAGATGTGGCCGATGAGCGCCGTCGTCGTCGATTTGCCATTGGTGCCGGTAATTCCAACCACCTTTGGACGACCTTTTTCCGGCAAAGCTTGCACCGCTCGGGCGAACAATTCCATGTCGCCAACGACTGGGACATTCATCATCTCCGCCATCCGTACCAGACGGTGCGGCTGCGGGAATCGATAGGGAATGCCAGGTGAGAGCACCAATGCCGCGAACTTTTGCCAGTCGCGCTTATTGATGTCGCTGACATTGACGCCTTCGGCTTCAGCTTTGGCGCGGGCCGCGTCCCCATCATCCCAAGCATGCACACGCGCGCCGCCCGCAGCCAAGGCTTTCGCAGCGGACAATCCGGTGCGGCCGAGGCCATAGACGGCGACATCGCGCCCTGCATATTCGGTGATCGGGATCATCGGGTGCGCGTTACCTCAGCTTCAATGTGGCAAGCCCCAGAAGGGCGAACAAAAGCGAGAGAATCCAGAAGCGAACCACGACGCGGGTTTCCGGCCAGTTCTTCTTTTGGAAATGGTGGTGAAGCGGCGCCATCAAGAAGATGCGCTTGCCTTCTCCGGTGAGCTTGCGGGTGATCTTGAACCAGCTGACTTGCAAGACAACTGACAGCACTTCGAGCACAAACAGACCGCCAATCACGGCGAGCGCAAACTCGTGCTTAATCGCAACAGCAACGACCCCGATCAGACCACCCAAACCGAGCGAGCCGGTGTCGCCCATAAAGACTTTGGCCGGGTAAGCATTGTACCAGAGGAAGCCCATGCCCGCACCCATCATCGCGCCCATGAGCACGGCCATCTCACCCGCGCCTGGCGTGAACTGAATGCCGAGATAGCCAGCGAACACAAAGTTACCGGTGAGATAGGCGATCAAAGCGAAGGCGGCGCCGGTAAACATGATCGGCACAATGGCAAGGCCATCCAGGCCATCGGTAAAGTTCACCGCGTTGGCAAAGCCAACAATGACGATGCATGAGAACACGACGAAGAAGCCGCCAAGTGGCAAGAAATAATCATTCACGAATGGGATCGCGACACCGCCGGAGAAGGAGGATTCATTGCGCTCCACAGAGGTTTCTGGCGCAAAACCCGCAATCCATTCTGCCAACGGATTAAGCGCGCCCCAATCGGCATGGCCAAGCGGCGTGTGCGCCCCATGCAGCCCCATAATGAAAGCGCCCGCTGCGGCGGCCACGAGGAATTCTGTGCCAAGCCGGAGCCGCGCCGAAACGCCATCCGTGCTCTGCTTGGTGACTTTTGCATAATCGTCCAAGAAGCCGAGGAAGGCATAAGACAACGAAACCGCAAGCACGACCCAAATGTAGGGATTAGAAAGGTCCGCAAACAGGATCGTGCCGAGCAACAGGCCAATCCAAATCAGGAAGCCGCCCATGGTTGGCGTGCCCTGCTTGGAAAGTTGCGCCTCTAAAGACAGATCCCGGATCGGCTGGCCCTTGCCTTGGCGCGCGCGCAAGAAATCAATGATCCATCCGCCGGTAATGACCGTGAACAAGAACGCGGTCATGAGCGCAGCACCTGTCCGGAAGGTCAGGTAATTGAAAAGACGAAGCGGGCCTGCATCGGTGGCCAGCCATTCATATAGCATCACAACCCCCTGCGACACCTTCTGCGTCGCGGTCCATCACCTGTTCGTCTGGGGTGGCGCATCGATGACGCACACCCTCTGCGAACCCCACTATTCGTGGGCGGTTCGGTGTTTTTAACAAGGGTTGAGATTGGCCTTTTTGCCTATCTTTTCGGTTAGAAAATGAAAATGAGTCCAGCGCCGAGTCGGCGGACTCGTTTCGTTCTCTCGGCGGACGAACCAGAGACCGTCCTGTCTTTGCATGACGGGGGAGTCTGCAAAGCCCTGTGGGCAAAGAGACTTCTCCGGTTTTGGTCGCATCGACGCCTCGAGATGAGGCTCGTGAAAGCGCTCCCTCAGCCATGCCAACAGGAATTTCTGTGGATGAATTCGCCTGAGACGCGAAATGAGACACTAAGACAGAAGTGAACGGAGAAGGATTAGGCATTGGCCACCTCCTTCAACGCCGCAAGCGCGGTGTCTTGATCACTGAACGGGACCACTGTGTCGCCAATAATCTGTCCGGTCTCATGACCTTTGCCTGCGATGAGCAGCGTATCGCCTTTGCGTAGATCTTGGATCGCTTGGGCAATGGCTTGCCCGCGATCGCCAATCTCTAAGCCATCGGGAACGCCAGCCAGCACTTCAGAGCGAATTAAGGCCGGGTCTTCGCTGCGTGGATTGTCATCGGTCACAATGACAATGTCGGCATGCTTAGCGGCAATCTCGCCCATCTGCGGACGCTTGCCGCGGTCGCGGTCGCCGCCGCACCCAAAGACCACAACCAAGCGGCCCGCTGTGTGCGGGCGCGCCGCGCGGATAAGGACATCGAGCCCGGCAGGCGTATGCGCATAATCGACAAAGACGCCCGCACCATCGCCGGTTTCGCCAACATATTCGAGGCGGCCCTTGACGGGCTTGAGCGCCGACATGCCACTTGCCACAGACTGCAAGTCTAGCCCGCCCGCCAGAGCGAGCCCCGCCGCGGTCAGCGCGTTTAAGGCTTGGAACTCGCCAATCAGCGGCAGGTCAATCGCGGCTTTGTCACCGCGCCAATTTAAGAACAAGCGCTGCCCTGTCGCTTTCGGCATCAGCTCTTCAATTTTGAGGTCTTCGCCGCGCCAACCGACCGACACCAAGTCGAGGCCTGCCTCTTTTGCCGCTTCCTCAAAGAAGAGCCGCTGGTCGCTGTCTGCATTGACCACAGCCGGGCAGCCTTTGGGCGCAAGCTCGGTGAAGAGACGCATCTTAGCGGCGCGATACTCGTCCATCGTGTTGTGATAATCGAGATGATCTTGGGTGAGATTGGTGAAGGCCACACCGGTCAAGCGCACCGCGTCGAGACGATACTGCGCAAGGCCATGCGAGGAGGCTTCCATGGCCGCATGCGTCACGCCGCCTTGGGCGAGCGATTGCAGGGTTGCATGGATGGCGACGGGATCTGGCGTCGTATGACCAAGATCGATCTTGCCGCTCGGGCCAATCGCGCCGAGCGTGCCCATACTGGCTGCGCGCAAACCTGCCGCATCCCAGATTTGACGCAGGAAATCGACCGTGGAGCTTTTGCCATTCGTTCCAGTGATCGCGACAATGCTCTCAGGCTGCTGGGTATAGAACCGGGCAGACGCGTCGGCGAGCGCCAGGCGGGCATTCTCCACCTCAACCGCAACCGCGCCCTCGATCACCGGTAAGTCTTCGCCGAGCACAGCGACCGCGCCCGCTTCAATCGCAGAACCGATAAACTTGCGGCCATCGGTGACGACGCCCTGCATAGCGGCGAACACAAATCCCGGCGCGACTTTACGGCTGTCTGCCGTGAGCCCCGTAATGGCCACGTCCCCGTCTGGCCCAGACATGTCAGGGAACAGATCTCTCAAAATCATAGCGTCGTACCTCTCCTATCCGAGACGGAGCGGACACGCGGGGATGAGCGCACTGGCTCGTCAAATCTAGGCTCGACTCCGAGGATCGGAGCGATGCGTTCGATCACACGCCCAGCCGTGGGCGCAGCATTCCAAGCAGCGGCACGGCCTCGGCCCTCTCCGGCCTTGGGAGAGTCCAGCACGATCAATACGACATATTCAGGGCTATCGGCGGGGAAAATCGCGGCGAAGCTGCAAATGTTCTCAGTTTCCGAATAGCCGCCAGGAATTGGCTTTTCAGCGGTTCCGGTTTTGCCGGCAACACGGTAGCCGCCGACTTCGGCTTGCGCGCCGGTGCCATCGACGACGGCTTTGCGCAGCATGGAGACGACAAGATTAGCGGTTGGCGCGGACATGACACGCTTTGGATTACGCTTGCGATCCGGTGATAGCAGCAGAGTTGGCGTTACCGTCTCCCCGGAATTAGCGAGCGAGGCGAAGGCGCCGGTAAACGTAATCGGCGTCACCGCGATGCCATGCCCATAGCTTGCTGTGGCGCTGTAAAGGTCATCGAATTGGTCCGGCACGATCGGTCTCGCTGACCCCGCAAGCTCAATCGTCGAGCGCGAGAAGAGCCCGAGCGATGAGAAGAATTCCTGCAGACGGAGCGAGCCCATCTGCCAGGCAATCTTCACCGTTCCGATATTGGAGCTGTCGGCAATGATCTCGAAAGGGGTTGGGCGGCCAATGATCGGATGATCATCATTGATCTGCCGCCCGCGAATATTGATCGGCTCGCGCACATCAAAGCGGTCGCTTGGTCGGATCGCGCCTGCATCTAAGGCGCCTGCTACGGTCAAAGGTTTGAAGATGGAACCAAGCTCATAAAGCGCGCCGCTTGCACGATCGAGCCGGGCTGGATGGTCTGGCCCAAGCCGGGTCGCCTGATGCGGATCGAGTGGCGGCCAGCTCGCCATGCCGAGCACTTCGCCAGATTGCGCCGCCATGACGATGCCTGCACCCGCTTCGGCCTCATATTCGCCGACAGCTGCCGCAAG
>JBCBDI010000010.1:8323-13093 GCA_038529885.1 Pseudomonadota bacterium | reverse complement strand
GCTCAGCCTCAAGGCTAAATTGGACATTGGCGTCGATAGTCAGGTGCAGCGGCTCTTCGTCCTTGGTGAGCCGGTCATCCAAGGCGTATTCAATCCCGCCAAGGCCCTGGCCGTCGGCGCCTGCATAGCCGAGCAAATGGCCAGCCAGCGTACCACGCGGATAGGCGCGGCGGGTCTCTTCGCGAAAACCAATCCCTTCAAGCCCAAGCTCGAACACGGCTTGGCGCTGGCGCGGCGTGATCCCACGCTCGATCCAGGCAAAGGCGCGCTCATTATTGGAGAGCCGCGTTTTGATTGTCTCGACATTGAGGTCCGGCAGAACTGTGGCGAGTTCACTTGCGATGAGCTCCGGATCGCCAATCGCGCGCGGATCAGCGAAGACAGAGAACACGGTGACCGAGGTGGCGAGCAAGTCGCCATTGCGGTCGACAATGTCGGCGCGGCGCGGAGCTTCGGCAAAATTCGTCGCGATCGCTGTATCAGCCGACGAACCACCAAGCGCAACGGTGAGGCCTTTGACCGCGATGGTTGCAAAGATTGCGAGCAAGCCGATCGAGACCAGCCGGGTCCGCATGCCGCCGCCGCGCAGGGTCGCATCAGGACTGACATCACTGTACATTTGCGCCCTCCCGACTGACGGGTTGATCGGCATCCGGCATCTCAATTGGCGGACCCACGCGACCATCCAAATCAACGGTGCGGACAAATTGCTCGGCGCGGGCCGGGACCATGCCGAGCTCACGGCGGGCATATTCTTCGATCCACTCTTGCCGCGACCGATGGGCAAATTCAGCTAAGAGATCGGCATGCTCGGCCTCCGCCGCGGCGATCTCTTGCTCCACCACTTTAATCTGAGCGACCGTCTCCTGCGCGCCATATTTGGCTCGGTAGAGGCTGAAGATCAGCACGGCGACGACGGCCAGCCCGAAGAGGAAGGCGCGCTTACTCATAAAGCGGCCTGCAGAGTCTTTAAGGGCGGCAAGCGCATACCCGTCTCAACCGGTGCGTCCCAAGCGGGAGCCTCGGTTCGGGTGACCACCCGCAAGCGAGCAGACCGCGCTCGAGGGTTGGTCTTGGCCTCGTCCTCGCTGGGCTCAATGGCTTTGCGTTTCGTAAGTTCGAACGAAGGCTCAGGGCCTTTTTGAACTTCCGGCATATAGCGCGAGCCGCCACCGAGCGCGCCGGCGCGGGCGCGCATGAACTGCTTCACCAAGCGGTCTTCGAGCGAGTGGAACGTCACCACAACGAGACGACCGCCAGGCGCCAAAACCCGCTCGGCAGCCGCGAGCCCGCGGGCGAGTTCGCCAAGCTCGTCATTCACATACATGCGGATGGCTTGAAAGGTCAGCGTGGCCGGATGAGTTTTCTTACCGCGTCGTCCACCCACAGCCTGCTCAACGCAGTCCGCGAGTTCGAGCGTGGTCGCAAAAGGCGCGGTATTGCGCTGCGCGACAATAGAGGACGCGATGCGTTTGGCTTGGCGCTCTTCGCCAAGTTGGCGAATGATGGAAGCAAGGTCGCCTGCGCTCATATGATTGACGACATCTTGCGCGCTCGGGCCGGTCTGTCCCATGCGCATATCGAGCGGCCCGTCGCGCATGAAAGAAAAGCCGCGCTCGCCTTCATCGATCTGGAAAGACGAGACACCAATATCGAGCATCACGCCATGGACGGTCTCAACCCCCGCATCGGCAAGCAAAGCGTCCAAATCGCCGAAGCGCCCGAGCAAAGGTTTCAGGCGGGGCTCTGTCTCTGCCATGGCTTCGGCGCGGGTGATCGCGGTCAGGTCGCGGTCTATGCCATAGAGCTCACAATTGGCGGCTTCGAGCACGCGGAGCGCATAGCCGCCGCCGCCAAACGTGCCGTCTGCATAGCGCTCGCCATCGGCGGGCTTCAGCGCGACCAGCACTTCTTCGAGGAGGACTGGGATATGACCCATCAGCTCTCCTCCCCAACCACGCCGCGAATACCACCAGTGGCCATCACTGCATTGAACGAGCCCTCAAAATCCGATTGCACGTCGTCGAGCTGCGCTTCCATTTCCGCATCAAAGGCGGCGTAGCGCTCAGGCTGCCAGACATAGAAGCGGTCCATCGCCCCGACAAAGATGAGCTCCTTCGAGACGCCTGCGAGCGCCAAATGTTTTTCAGGAATTTTGATCCGGCCTGTATCGTCGAGTTTCAGCTCGACCGCTTTTGAGACCGTGCGATTGAGAAAGACTTTGCGCGCGGTTGAGTTGGGACTCATGCGCGACAGGGTCTGCTGGTTTTGCAGCATCAGCGCGTCGCCCCCGCCTTCCAAACAAGGCGAGCCGTCTAAGGCTGGATAGAGAAAAATGCGCGTCCCGCCCGCTAAGGCATGACGAAACGATGCCGGTACCGACACCCGCCCTTTCGTATCCAGCGATGTCTCAAACGTGGAGACAAACACGCGCCACTCCCATCCTATGCCCCAACCGGAATCCTATGGGCCCGGCTTGCTCATTTATGGGATAACATGGGATGCCTTGGATTCAAATGGGCGCGCAGATGATTCTTCCGTGTCCACAAGGCTACATTCGCGAAACTAATCCAGAACAAACCAAAAATATAGCGGAACGCTCTGATATCTCTCTTTGTTAACCTTTACAAAATTATTTATTTACAGGCGGTTAACCACATCAAAGAGTCAGCAAAAAATTTCACATAATCCCTGATTTTTTTCCACACTGGTCCCCATTTTGAATAGGAATGCGCGCTTGGCGTTGCCGAAAATACACGCCTTCTCAGCTTTTGCCCTTTAGACCCCCAGCCAAATGCAACTTCGTGTCGTCATACTCGCCCTCGGCCTGATGACAGCCCTTCTTGGGGCTGCGATGATCCCATGCTGGCTCCTTGATGTGGCCGACGGCCGGGCAGAGTGGCCCGTCTTTGCCGCCAGCGCGACCATGCTCCTGCTCTTTGGTGGAGGCTTGGTGGTCTTGTCAGGCGGCCGCAAAGAACGCACCGGCTCACGCGAAGCCTTCTTGCTGACGGTTCTGGTCTGGGTCGTATTGCCGGCTATGGCTGCGATCCCGTTCATGGGCATCGGCATGAGTTTCACCGATGCGATGTTTGAAAGCATTTCGGGTCTGACCACGACCGGCTCAACTGTGATGACGGAGCTAGATGACAAGCCGCGGGGCATTCTGCTGTGGCGCGCCATCTTGCAATGGTTTGGCGGCATCGGGATTATCGTGACCGCGATCGCCATCCTGCCCATGCTGCGCGTTGGCGGGATGCAGCTGTTCCAATTGGAAAGCTCGGACGTGGCCGGAAAGTTCATGCCCCGCATCGGCGAGATCTCAGCGCAGATTGGCATGATCTATCTGTTTATCTCTGTTTGTTGCGCGCTGGCCTACATGCTGAGCGGGATGACCAGCTTCGAAGCCATTGCCCATGCGATGACGACGGTGGCGGCCGGCGGTTACTCAACCTATGATGCGTCCTTCGGCGCCTTCTCAGAGACCGCCGCAGTGCCCACTGCCATCTTCTTCATGATCATTGCCGGCCTGCCGTTTAGTCTGCTCGCCTTAGCGATGATCCATGGCAAGGTGAAACCGCTTCTGTCAGATCCGCAGCTGCGTCTGTTTCTTGGTCTGATTATCGGGATCACGACCCTGGTCTTTTTCCTGCGTGTGATCGCGGACCAGGATTATGTGATCATCTCGCCCTTTAGCGGCTATATCGAGACCCTGTTTAACGTGGTCTCGGTCATGACCGGGACCGGCTATGCCACCACCGCCTATGATGGCTGGGGCGAGCCGGTGATCATGATCTTCTTAATCACGATTTTCCTAGGCGGCTGTGCGGGGTCGGCGGCCTGCGGGATTAAGATGTTCCGCCTGGAGATCAGCTTCCGCGCTGTGATCGCGCATGCGCAGCAAATGGTCAGCCCAAACCGCGTGGTCCGCATTCGCTATGGGGGCCGAGTGATCGACAATGACACGCTGCAATCGGTCATGGTCTTTGTCTTCCTTTATATGGCGACCTTTGTGGTCGCAGCGATCCTGCTCAGCTTGACCGGCGAAGACCCGCTGACAGCCATCTCCGGCGCGGCGACCAGCGTGTCCAATGTTGGCCCGGGTCTTGGCTCTGAAATTGGTCCGGCAGGGACGTTTGAGGGGCTCACCGATCGCGGCAAATGGATCTGCGCCACCGCGATGCTGCTCGGCCGATTAGAGTTTACTGCGGTCTTTGTTTTGATGACCCGCCGCTTTTGGCGCGGATAATTTAGAATCTCTCATTGCTCCGCTGCCCTAAATCCGGCAAAAGCACGCCATGGCCGATACTATGCACATACCGACTGAAGACCTGCACGCGACCATGCTCGACATGGGCGTTCGCGCCCGCGCGGCGTCTGCCGAACTTGCCAAGGCTGGCAAGGACGGACGCACGCAAGCCATTCTCGCAATGGCTGATGCTCTAATCGCTGCAGAATCGACAATCCTGGCCGCCAATGCCGATGACCTCGCCGGCGGCAAAGAAAAGGGACTGACGGATGCCATGATGGACCGTCTCGCGCTGACACCGGAACGTGTCGCCGGGATCGCGGACGCCTTGCGCCAAGTCGCTGAACGGCCGGACCCGGTGGGGAGCGAGATCGCCCGTTGGACCGTGCCCTCTGGATTGGACATTGCACGTGTGCGGACCCCGCTTGGGGTGATCGGGATCATTTATGAAGCGCGCCCCAATGTGACCGCGGATGCCGCAGCGCTTTGTGTACGCTCGGGCAATGCCGCGATTTTGCGAG
>JBCBDI010000010.1:0-8313 GCA_038529885.1 Pseudomonadota bacterium | reverse complement strand
ATGGCGATTGCCGATGCACTCCGCGCTGGGCTTGCCGCCGCTGGGCTTCCTGCCGACGCAATCCAATTGGTCCAGACCAAAGACCGCGCCGCGGTCGGGCAAATGCTCTTGGGGCTCAATGGCAATATTGATTTGATCGTTCCGCGCGGCGGCAAAGGCCTGAACAAGCGCGTCCAAGATGAGGCGCGCGTGCCGGTGATAGGTCACCTTGAAGGGCTCTGCCATATTTACGTGGATGCGGCAGCTGACCCTCAAAAGGCGATTGATATTGCGGTCAATGCGAAAATGCGCCGGACCGGCATTTGCGGCTCAGCCGAGACGCTGCTGATCGATCAAGCCGTCGCGACGGATCTGCTGCCAGCGATTGCCGCAGCGCTGATTGATGCGGGCTGCACCCTGGTGGGCGATGACGCTGCACGCGCGATCTTCGCAGAGATGGAGGCTGCGACCGAAGAGGACTGGCGGACCGAATATCTGGCCCCGCGCATTTCTGTGCGTGTGGTCGATGGCGTTCGCGGCGCGATGGCGCATATTGAAGCCTATGGCACCAGCCATACGGAATGCATCATCACCGAAGACGCGAACACCGCTGAGACCTTCTTGTCTGAAGTCGATGCTGGGATCGTCATGCACAATGCCTCCACGCAATATGCCGATGGCGGCGAGTTTGGCATGGGCGCTGAGATCGGGATCGCGACCGGGCGCATTCATGCCCGCGGCCCGGTTGGCGCTGAGCAGCTAACGATTTTCAAATATGTGGTGCGCGGCACGGGACAGACCCGACCGTAACGCGTCGCATACGGGACCAGGACATGGCCAATCTCCGACCCGCCGCGCATTTGCCGCCCGCGAGCACGTGCGCGCGCATCGGCCTGTTCGGCGGCAGTTTCGATCCGCCGCATAGCGGGCATGTCCATGTCGCTGAGACGGCGATGAAGCGGCTGGGGCTGGACCAAGTCTGGTGGTTTCCGACCCCTGGCAATCCGCTAAAAGAAGCGCCGAGTGATTATGAGGCGCGGTTTCAGGCGGTGCAGGACCTCACCCGGCACAATCGTAAATTCCTGGTCAGCGCGGCGGAAAAGCACGCCAATTTGCGCTACACAATCGATCTTGTGGACCTGGTCAGACAGCAATGTCCGAAGGCGCAGCTGACCTGGATTATGGGCGGCGACAGTCTGATGACCTTCCATTTTTGGAAGGATTGGCAACGGCTGGCGCAAACCATCCCGATCGCCGTGATTGCCCGGCCTGGCTTTGAAATAGCCGCCCGGTTCAGTCCGTTTGCAAAAGCGTTTGCACGCCAGCGCCTAGCTGATATAGCGGCGCGCACTTTGGTGGAGCAGTCGGCGCCGCGCTGGGTCTATTTACCTGCGCCGCTAAACCCTGTTTCATCGACGGCACTGCGTAACGGATAGAGCAAACCATGCTGCACATCTTCACCACTGGTGGGACGATCGACAAAGTCTATTTCGACGCCCTGTCGGAGTTCCAGGTTGGCGACTCTCCACTGGATGCCATCCTGTGCGAGGCGAATGTCGGCCAGGAATACAAAATCACGTCATTGATGATGAAAGACAGCCTGGAACTCACCGATGAAGATCGCGATGCGATCTATGATGCGGTCCAAAAGAGCGAGGCCGAGCAAATCCTGATCACGCATGGCACCGACACGATGCCGCAAACAGCCGGCTATTTGCGCGGCATTCAGGGCAAGACGATTGTCCTAACCGGTGCCTTGCAGCCAGCGCGCCTCAGATCCACTGACGCGATCTTTAATGTCGGCTTTGCGCTGGCCACTGTGCAGCTGCAAGAGCCTGGGGTTTACATTGCGATGAATGGCCAGGTTTTTGAGGCTGGTCAGGTTCGCAAAGACCGGGCGGCGGGCCGTTTTGTCCGCGACGAACGCGCCTCAAACACCCCCTAAGCATGCCGATTGCTATTAAATGCTAGGCCATGCTCGCGACGCGTGTTAAACTGCGCCAGCAAAATCATAAGGAGCTACACCCTGTCCGCAGTTAAAACTGAGACGAATTCGGCCCGCGCGGCGACCCTTGAAGATATTCGCGCGTTCTCAGATCTGATCGTCACCTCATTGGAAGACGATAAAGCCGAAGACCTCACCGTTATTGATCTAACGGAAAAATCTTCCCTCGCAGATATTATGATTATCGCTTCGGGCCGGTCGGCCCGTCATGTGAGCTCGATTGCCGATCATCTGGCCCAAAAGGTGAAAGACAAGACCGGACAGTCGCCCAAGCTTGAAGGCCTGCCCAATGCGGATTGGGTTCTGATCGATCTTGGCGATGTGATCGTGCACCTGTTCCGCCCGGAAGTCCGCGCGTTCTATAATCTCGAAAAGATTTGGGCGGGCGAGAGCGGGCACCGTCCGTCTGACGTCTAAGCCTCTTTCATGCACATCACGCTGATCAGCGTCGGCAAGCTCAAAAAAGGGCCTGAGAAGGACCTCGTGGATGATTATGTCGCGCGGTTTAACAAAGCCGGGCCGAATATTGGGCTGCGATCGCTGAAGCTTGTCGATGTCGCGAGCGGCGGCGGCTTAGAAGCAGAAGGCGAGCGCCTGTTAAACGCCATCCCAGAAGGGGCCATGGTCCGCCGCCTGGACGAGCATGGTCCGGCCTGGGCATCGGTCAAACTCGCCAATCACGTGGCTGAGCGCCGCGATGCCGGAACGGCGCAGTATTGCTTTCTGATTGGCGGCGCTGAGGGCTATAGCGACGCGGTGCGCGCGGCCTGCCCCGACACGCTCGCCTTTGGCCCGCAAACCTGGCCGCATCGCTTGGTCAAAATAATGATCACAGAGCAGCTCTACCGCGCCGTCAGCCTGCTCGCTGGCCTGCCCTACCACAAAGCGTGAGCTTATTTCGACTCCATGCCGAACCGCTTCCAGAAGAAACTGTCGACAAAGCGCTTAGGCAGCAACATGGGCAGCGTGAAATTGGTCAGCTTGTCCGGCACGGGCGCATAGCGTGCCTTCGGTTTGCTTGCGGTGAGCGCCGTTTCGATCACACCTGCAATCTCATCAGGCTCCAATCCCGTGCGCCCGCCTTCGAGCATTGTGTCGGAGAATTTCTCAATCGGTTTTGCCCACGGCGAGTTGGCATAAGGGTTGGAACGATTATCGCGTTCAGCTTTGTCCCATATCGGGGTCCGCACCGCGCCCGGCCCGACCGCAATCGCATCAATACCGAAAATGACAAGCTCGCGGCGGAGGCTGTCCGTCATGCTCTCCACGGCATGTTTGGTTGCCGTATAGGCACCGAGGAAGGGCGAGGCGAGCTTGCCGCCGACGCTGGTAATATTGACGATCCGCCCCGGCTTGCCCGCAAGGCTCTCATCCATGCCGAGGAGCGGCGCAAAGGCTTGGCTGGCGCGCAGCAGGCCAAACACGTTCACGTCAAAATGCGACTGAAACTGATCGAGCGGCTGCAAGGCCAGCGGGCCCATATTGGCAATCCCGGCATTGTTGACGAGCCCGGCCAACTTTTGCCCGCCGAGCGCTGCGCGCACGGTCTCGACCGCAGCATCGACTTGGTCTGGCTTGGTCACATCGAGCAGGATCGGCTTGATCCGCGCATCGGCTTCGACCAAGGCAGCGCCATCGGCATCTTTGCGCACGCCTGCAAAAACTTGCCAGCCGCTCGCCGCCAATCGCTTTGCGGTCGCAAATCCAATGCCTGTGGAAGCGCCAGTAATCACTACAGTTTTCATGCGTATCGATCCTCATATTCTAGTTTTATATACGCAGCAGTATAGAAAATAGATTAGTCTTTATCAGCGCCGCCTTCAATGACCCGAAACTGCGGGCGACGCTTAGGGCTGGCTTTCTCGGAAATAGAAGGCGGTTTCGGCGTCATATCGCTGGCGCGGACAAGTTCTGGCTTGCTTGACTTTGACGGCGAGGGCGGCGGCGGCGCTGGCTCGAGATCTTCAACGATCTGGCGCGCCCGCGGCGGGGACTTGCGCTTGAAGCCGCCTTTCTTATTGCCGAAGCCAGACTTGCCCTTGCCGCGCGCTTTTTTATCGATCTCACGCAGCTTCACATGTTGGAGCGCCGAGAGCGGCTCATCCGACGCGCCTTTTTCAAGATCATGAAAGGCCGATCCAAATTTCTCGATCCGCTCCTCGACCTCTTCGAGGAATTGTTTTTCCCAATCCGAAAGCGGCGGCCCTATACCCTGCTCTGCGAGCATCGCCGCCTTGCGCAATTTGCGCAGGGCTTTGCGTTTCTTTCGCTCATCAATATCGCGGGCCATGGCGCACTATGTAGGGCGAATGCGCCGCGTGGGACAAGAGGCGCGCTTAGAGCTCGCCCAAAGCATCGAGATAGACCTCGAGAATGGCTTCTTGTTCTTGCCGCTCCTGGCGGTCTTGCTTGCGCAATTTGACGACGGTGCGCAGCGCCTTGGTGTCATAACCCAAAGCTTTGGCTTCGCCATAAACCTCTTTGATTTGCTCGGCGACTTCTTTCTTTTCCTCTTCCAGACGCTCAATCCGTTCGACCGTCAGGCGCAGTTTTTCGCGTGCGGTGTCTGAAAGATTGTCATTCATCGGGTCGGTCATCGGCAGGTCTCATTCGTGCAATATCAAAAAGGATGACGCTCCCTAATCGCAATTGACCCCGATGGCGAGGGCAAATCGGGCTCGATTGCAGCGCCGCAACCTGACGAGAATTTGAAGCAGCTGTGAGTGGACGCTTTAGGCGCGCACGCTATTTTGAGACCATGACCAAGTTTGACCTTCTTTCTTCAAGCCGCCGTACCTTTTTGCTCGGCGCGCCCGCCGCTCTGATCGCCGCCTGCTCTGGCGGCGGCCAATCCGGCCAAGCCTTTGCCGACACGGCTGCGACTGATTTCGCCGATAGCGAGTGGCGCCAGCTCACCGAAGCCGAGTGGAAAGACCGGCTCGAGCCGCTCGCCTTCCGCGTGCTGCGCCAAGAAGCCACTGAGCGCGCCTTCACCTCGCCGCTGAACAATGAAAAGCGCGAGGGCGTTTTCCATTGCGCCGGCTGCGATCTGCCGATTTTCGATAGCGCGACCAAATATGATAGCGGCACCGGCTGGCCAAGCTTCTGGGACTATCGCGAAGGCACGCTCGGCTTCAAGGAAGACAATAAGCTTTGGATGACCCGAACGGAATATCACTGCGCCCGCTGCGGCGGCCACCACGGCCACGTCTTCAATGACGGCCCTGCACCGACGGGTCTGCGCTATTGTAATAATGGCGTGGCACTGGAGTTTCGGGCGGCTTAGGAGGTCTGCCACTTAAAATCTAACTCGCGCGGGTATGAGGATAGAGCGCTTTTGGGCGCAGAAAGTCGTGGATGACTTAAATGGGGCGATTTTAGGTCGCTTAGCGAAAATCCGTATTCGGCGTCTTTGTGGGCACAATTCTAGTTACCTCCGCCGCTCATCCCGGGCTTGACCCGGGATCTCGTGCCGCAAGTCCCATCCAAGATTGCCGGAGATCCCGGCCTGCGCCGGGATGAGCGGAGTTTGAAAGAGCCTCATCCTGAGCGAAGTTTGCCCTCGGCTTAATCGGGGGTCGAAGGGCGAGGCGGGCTCCTGGGAAGCGCGGCCCTTTATCCTTCGACTTCGCTCAGGATGAGGGCCTAAATCAGTTTCGGTTGTTCCTGACCCAAAGCGAACCGAGCGAGCATCCTTTTCAAGGCGACTAAAAACCCGCAATCCACCCGAACCGCCGCCATAAGATCTCACTGACCCCGCAGCACCATCAATAAAACAGCTTCCGCAAACGTAGCGACAGAGTTCGGCCGCGCGGGTCGATCAGGTCGGGTTGGTAGATGATCGGCACCGCGCCCGTCGCGTCCGTCACCTCTTGTTTTTCGTCAAAGAGATTATCGACACCAAAGGACAACCGCGTGCTGGAGAGAAAGGGATACTTTAAAAGCAGCTTCGTGTTTCGCTCGAAATTGTACTGCAGCCGCAAACTGGTCGTGGTCAGCTCGCCAAAGCGAAGTGCGGTTCCGGTGCCATCATTAAAGGTGGTGCTGCTTTGCCAGCGGACCCGCATGAACCCGCCTAGCGCGCCGTGGGAGGCCCCGGCTTGCGCCGTGACCAGGTGTTCGGAGGTGCCGCCGCGATCGCTGATCGCGTCGCCATTCAGAAGGTCCAGCGGCTGTGTGCCGGGGCCGATGCGCAATTCGTCTTCCAAAATGGCGGTGTGATTGAGCGAGACAAATAGGCGGCCCGATCCGAAGCCACCGCGCCCACCGCGGCCTCTTGGCCGCCCGCTTCGGCCCGCACCGGCGCCCTGTGGGCGTCGATCGCCCGCGGAGGCCTGACGCGCGGCGCGTTCAGCGATCCGTTGTTCAATCCGCGCGCGGTCTTCTTCATCAAGCCTTTGGAAGAAGATATCACGCAGTTGCCGTCGCTCCTCGGGCTCGAGGTCCGGGCGGTCGGGCCGTGGCAGCCGGATCGACCAGTTCAAGCCATAGCTGAGCTCGCGTTTCGTAGATTCTGCAATATTGATCGGTCGCGCATCGAGTTGGAGCAGGGTCCCATCGGTCGCCCGCAATACCCGTTCAGGAAACGCGAGCTCGATGTCAGGCGTTAGCCCAGGAAAGGCCAGAATAGCGTCTTCGATCTCGGTTTCGGTATAGGCCAGATTGAATGTTACATCATGTGTCTCAAACGGATCCCAGGACAGGTTGAGATCATGCACCGTGCGGGTCTCCGGGCGCAGCGCAGGATTACCACCGGACAAACGCACCACGCCCTCGACCGTTGTGCCAGCGAGGAAATCAAACACGCGCGCATTGTCGACGGAGGAGAGCGGATTGCCGAGCTCCTGTAGCGACGGGGCGTCTTCGGCCTGCGCTGTGGAGGCGATAATTTGCAATGTGCTGGTCGGTTGCCAGGTCACGCCCATACCATAAGTGGAGAGGCTTCCGGCATCTGAAACATCGTCAATGCGGGCATTGGCATTGAGCGATATCGTACCGATAGGATTTCCCGCCATGTCCCGGTCGAGCAGCGGCGCATCGAGATTGATCTGTGCGTTCAAACTGTCGCGCGAGAGGTCCGTCGTCATCATCGCGCCCGAGAGCGACGAGGTGGAGGAAAACGCCTCTGTGTCGGCACCGGCTTTTAGGGTCGTGACGAGATCGCCAGCGGGAAGCGGCGCGATCTTGAAAAATCCAACCGCTTCCAATGCGGCTTCATCTGATTTGGAGTCCGTTGTCTCGCTGAGGCCGGTGATCAGCGCTGGATCGGTCAGGCTGTCGGTTTCCTGGCGGGCAATGCGGCCGTTCACGGACCAGTTCCAATCATTATAGACCTTATTTAGGACGAAACTGGCATTCGCGCCCAATGTGTCGGTGTCCCGCGCCAAAGTGTCCGTCGTTCCGGTTTGTGCTATCGCGCGTTGCTGGTCGCTGGCATCGAGCCCCAGCGTATACGTCGCGGCGATATCACCCGGCAGGAAATGGCTATAGCTGCCGGTCAACCCGACGGTCGTTTGCTCGGGCTGCAGTGATCGATCGGCAGCCCCTGCCGCGGTCGTGATAATATCTCGATCAGACTCCAAAAGCTCGTCCTGGTGTTCGACATTCAGGTCGAGGTTCCAGCGGCGTTCGTCACGGATCCTGAGATTGGACAGGTCCGTGTCGACGACCGCCTGTCCCCCCGCCGTCGGTGCCGCGAGGCTGGCTGCGCCGGTCAGCGCATGGAAGCGATTGCGGAGAACGAAATTGATAACTTTCTGATCGGCGCGGAAGCCAAATTTCAAGGCCACCGCTTCCGGCAAAATTTCAACCCGCGCCAGAGCTTCAGGCGGATAGTTCCGGATCTCCCTAAACCCCGAAACACGGCGCCCATTGAGCAAAATGGCAGGCGCGCCGCCGCCGCGATTGGAATTGGTCAGCGGCGCAAGATCGGCCAATAAATCCTGCAAGCTTTCGGCGCCATAGGACCTGATCTCCGCGAAATCGAGCGCCACCTCAGGTTCGACATTTGCCAGCATCGGATTAGAGCGCGATCCTTCAACGACAACCGTATCCTGCACGAGCATATCCGGTTCTTGAGCCACACCGCTAAGGGTCAAGGGGAAGGCGCCCCCGATGAGAAGCGAAAACCTGAAGAGTGCAGACATCCAAAATCGCTTTTTCAAAAGTCAATCCCTGACTTTTATGAATTGTAATTGCCCAAGCCAATTTTAGTGGAAATTGTTTAAACGCACCCTTGATTTGCTCCTCTACTTCTTTGGTATTTTTATCCATCGTATAATTGATATTTTCCCATATCATCGGGAACACTTCTATGTCTTCAATATCCC
>JBCBDI010000009.1:22078-22961 GCA_038529885.1 Pseudomonadota bacterium | reverse complement strand
ATTGTGATCCGGCACAACCGCGTGCTCGGCAATGTTGCGTAGCCGCGTCACCATCATATTCCAGGTCGCCATGGGCAACAGCCAGAGCACAAAGAACGCCCACCAATGCCCAAGCAGCGTGAGCCCGATCAGCAGCAAAGAATTTGCGATCAGATAGGGCACCGCCGCCTCGCGAGCCGCTTGCATGCGATTTCCGGCGCTTTTGCCCGGACGAATATTGAAGCCAAGCGCGTTGGAAAACTGATTGTATCGTTGTTTGAAAAAGGTTTGCCCGGTCAGATCACGGATGATCTTGCGCCGTAACGATCCCGCCGTGATCGGGAAGGGGGCCGAGAGCACCAGATCCGGATCTTCCGGCTGTTGCGCGTATTTGTGATGCTGCAAATGATAGGGCCGGTACGCCTTCAAGCTGCCACCGATCGGCGCACCTGAAAGCCAGTGCCCAAAGAAATCATTGATCGCTTTGTTGCGCGCCAGCCCGCCATGCGCCGCTTCGTGCATGAGGACGGCGAGACCCAATTGCCGGGCACCAATGATCGGCACCGCCAGAATGATCAAGAGAGGCTGCCAAATCGCCGCTGCCATAGCGAGACCGATGACCAGCCAGCAATGGACCACAATCCCGAGCCCGGTCAGATCAGACCGTCGGGAAACATGCTCCCATTCTTCACGGGAAAACAAATCGAGCGGGCGGATACGTTCTGCTGCAGCCATAAACGCATATTACAGACCTATCCTTGCGGCAGACAAGCCGCGCCTAAAGCAGCGCCGCAATCGTCAATCCGATCACTATGATCGCCCCGGCCCAGACATTCGATTTAAACACCGAGAGCGCGTTCGCTTCGCGGTCTTTGTTGAGCGAGGATACTTGCCACATCCCGTG
>JBCBDI010000009.1:0-22068 GCA_038529885.1 Pseudomonadota bacterium | reverse complement strand
GGCGACAGCTCGGGGAATTGATCCAGAAGCTGGGGCTCGAAGCGCGGGGCGAGCGAACGGGCCAGTAGGATCGCTCCCGCCACCCCGACCATGCGCATAACCTGCCACCAAAGACCGCGGAAGAAGCCGAGCGCGAGCAGCGCTCCGATTCGGCCCGCGCCGGCAAAATAGGCACCGAGGAAGATCAAAGCTGTCGCCGCCATGTGGAAGACGAAAATGCCTGTCAGCACTTTGTCACCAAACAGGCGCGCGGTTGATTTGACGCCAATCAATTCGTCTTCTTCGCGGTCTTGCAGCGCGTACGTGGTGTCATAGGCCACGGTCCAGAAGACGAGGCCGAGATACAGCACCACCGTCGCACCCGTAACGCTTGTGGCCGTTGCAGCACCGACGAGTGCGCCAAAATTGAAGGTAAAGCCGAGCCAAGCCTGAGGCCACCAGGTGATCCGCTTCATGTAAGGGTAGGCCAGCACCAGCGGGATCGATAAAAGCGCGACGATCTTCGCGTCAGTCGGCAAAAAGACCCAAACCAAGAATCCCACGCCAAGCTGCGCCGCCAGGAACATATAAGCCTGCTGAACGGTGACATCGCCCGCCGGAATGGGCCGCGATGCGGTCCGCGTTACCTGCGCGTCAAAGTCTTTGTCCTGAATGTCATTCCAGGTGCAGCCTGCGCCGCGCATGGCAATCGCACCAATCGCGAAAAGGACGATCCAAATGAGATCAATCCATTGAAACCCGGCAGGGATCCGCATCAGCGCGAGGCCCATCCAGCAGGGGAGCAGCAAGAGCCAGATCCCGACCGGTCGGTCCCAGCGTGCCAGCGCCGCATAAGGGCCGCTTTGCTCCGGCAGGCCCTTCAGCCATTCCGGGAGGGCGCTATCCAGTGGGATATTGCGCTTTGGCTCATCGTCAGATTCGATCTCGCTCATGGCGCCTGTATAGCGTTTTTTATTTACCGTGCCACGACTTAACGCGGTTCGCAGACCCGCCTATAGAGCGAAATATGAGTCATATCGCGCGAATATTCGTAAATCACCCAATTGAAGCCGGTGCCGCCATCTCCCTGGATGAGGGGCAGAGCCGGTATTTGATGAAGGTGATGCGCCTCTCCGACGGTGCGCTGGTGCGCGCTTTTAATGGCGCTGATGGTGAATGGCGCTGCACGCTTTCCACGCACGGGAAAAAGGCGTTGATTACGCCGGAGGTGCAGACACGGCCGCAGGACGCCGGACCTGATCTCACCCTCCTTTTCGCCCCCATCCGGCGCACAAGGACGGAACTCATCATCGAAAAAGCGACAGAGTTGGGCGTCAAAACCATCCAACCCGTGATCACTGAGTATACCCAGTTCAACCGCCTTCGCGTCGACCGGTTGGAGTTATTGGCCATAGAAGCGGCGGAGCAAACCGAGCGGCTCGATCTTCCGACCATAAAAGAGCCCATCCCATTCCAGAAAGCCTTATCGGAGTGGCCGAGCTCCAATCCGCTGATCTTTTGTGATGAAGCAGGCGCTGCAGCACCGCTTAGCGCGCATGTCGATCAACTCAGCGGGCAAACTTGCGGGATCTTTATCGGGCCAGAAGGCGGTTTCTCGTCAAAAGAACGTGAACAACTTCGGGCGATGGCCTGTATTGTGCCGATCACACTTGGTCCGCGCATCCTTCGCGCAGAGACAGCGGTTGTTTCTGCTCTCACGCTCTGGCAATCACTGGTTGGAGATTGGCAGAAGGCACCTTATCTCCCTGAGACGTAGAATTTTGCCGGGAGGGCACTCGTGACAACTCCGACCAAGGATATTGACGAATCCGCACCGCGCCTGTCCGGTAAAACCGAACTGGTCGAGTGGTTCGAAGCGGGCGCAAAGCCGAAGACAGACTGGCGGATCGGCACAGAGCACGAGAAATTTGGGTTCACCTGGGATGGGTTGCGGCCCCTGCCTTATGATGGCGAGGCTTCGATCAAAGCCATGCTGGAAGGCTTGCGGGACAAGTTCGGATGGTCGCCAATTGTCGAGAATGGCTATCTGATCGGGCTGAAGAAGAATGGCGCGAGCGTCAGCTTGGAACCAGGCGGACAATTTGAACTCTCTGGCGCGCCGCTCGAACATATCCACGAGACCTGCAACGAAGTCGGCCAACATTTGAGCGAAGTGCGCGAGATCGCCGAACCGCTCGGCATTGGCTTTATTGGTCTTGGCGCGAGCCCGATTTGGTCAATGGACGAGACCCCGATCATGCCGAAAGGGCGCTATAAAATCATGCGCGCCTATATGGAAAAAGTGGGACGCCTCGGCCGTCAGATGATGTTCCGGACCTGCACGGTGCAAAGCAATCTCGACTATGGCTCCGAAGCCGACATGGTTAAAAAGTTCCGCGTCTCTCTGGCCTTGCAGCCGCTTGGCACAGCGCTGTTCGCCAACTCGCCCTTCTTAGAGGGGCGTCCGAACGGGTTCCTCTCATATCGCTCGCAGATTTGGACGGACACCGATCCTGACCGGACAGGCATGCTGCCCTTCGTCTTCGAGGACGGGTTCGGTTATGAGCGCTATGTCGACTATGCGCTGGATGTGCCGATGTATTTCGTACGGCGAGGCGGCAAATATCTCGATGCCTCGGGCCTCAGTTTCAGAGACTTTATGGCGGGAGAGCTCCCGATACTGCCTGGCGAACTGCCCGCCATTGACGATTTCGAAGACCATCTTTCCACGATTTTCCCGGAAGTGCGCCTCAAGCGCTTCCTTGAAATGCGCGGCAGCGATTCTGGTCCTTGGTCGCGGCTGTGTGCGTTCTCGGCCTTCTGGACCGGTCTTCTCTATGACGAGACCGCGCTCGATGCGGCCTGGGATCTGGTCAAAGACTGGAGCGATGGCGAGCGCGAGGCCTTGCGCCAAACCGTCCGCACGATCGGTCTAAAAGCGCCCGTTCCTGGCGGAGCAACCCTGCAAGAGCTCGGCAAGACGGTGCTTGAGATCGCCCGCACTGGCCTCCGCAATCGCGCAAAACTGTCCGTATCTGGGGATGACGAAACCGGTTTCCTACAAGAACTCGACCAGATCATCACATCTGGCGTGACCCCGGCTGAAAGCTTGCTCAACCTCTATCATGGCGTCTGGAATAAGGATGCCAGCAAAGTCTTCGAAGAACTCGCTTATTAGGGCAGGGGGCGCTATTTCACCCGCTTGACCCGGAAGGCGCGGCCGCCATCAAGCTTCATTTTGAAACTGCCAAGCGCGGCACGTTTGATTTCAGCGGACTCAACGCCATTCTTCTTTGAATAATTGACCCGCTGACTATCCGTCTGTTCCCAAACCTGACCGTTCTCGAGCGCAACGCGCAAATTCCCATAGCTCAGGCGCCGAACGGACTCGACAGGCACTTCAAGCTCCGCGAGTTTCTCGCCATCATCATTGCCAAATTTTGGCAACACATTGCGCGCGATGGAGGGCAAGGAGAAGCCGAATGAGTCGCGTTCGATTTCTTCGACTTCAGCTTTGCTGATCGTTGTCACTTCCCCGGCGGCCTCAGCAGCTTCTAGCCGCCCAACAGACTCATCATAACAGGCGAGGCGCTCCATATCGTCAGAGATTTCAGCGCACGCATAAATGGCCTGCGTGGAAATCGGCTTCGGCTCCAGATTGGTTTCCTGGGCCTGCGCGCCCGCCGTCAGTAATCCACCCGCTAATACGATCAAACCAAAGCGTTTCATGGGCTCACCTCTACTTGATTTCGGGCCGATCAAGCCCTTTTCCAAATAGGACGACAGGACGAGGCTCGGGTCAATCTTTCCGCGCAGTCATCGGCCAACGCGCCTGCGGCCCAGGTCGCGCTCAAGTATTCAGAAGACCTAAAACCCACTTTATTGTAGTTTTGCAACACTTCGCAAAATCTCGACAAAAGGCAGGCGCTGTCTTGCAGAATGAGACGCTGGAACAGCGACTCTCTTCTCTCCCAGAAACACAAAGCTCTCATCGAGGCGCGTTCGGCCAAGAGTGACCGACCGCAAAGCCTCGTCCCGCACCTGCGGGGATTTTTAACTGGGATGAGAGAGAAAAATGAAAATATCAAATTTGAAGCGTCGTCTGGCACAGACGACGATCATCGCGGGCCTGATAAGCCTCAGCGCAGTACCCCTCGCTGCGGCGCAAGCTGTCGATGAAGAAGAGGCTCGGCAGGATACGGTGCTCGTGACAGGAACGCGCATCCAACAGCCGGGTATCGAGTCGGCGAGTCAAATAACATCGATCGGCAGCGAAGAGTTCACCCTTACGCAAGCCGTCGAAGTCGAGCGTCTATTCCGCGATTTGCCCGCCGCGCTTCCCGGCGACAATCAAAATGTCAACAACGGAACATCGGGTGCGACCACGGTAAACCTTCGCGGATTAGGGTCGCAAAGAACACTGGTCTTGGTCGATGGCAAACGCATGGTGCCCTTCGACATTGGCGGCCAAGTCGACGTATCAGCCATTCCGGTCGTCATGCTCGACCGAATTGACGTGGTGACCGGCGGTGCCTCTGCTGTTTACGGCTCCGACGCCATGGCCGGTGCCGTAAACTTCATTTTGAATGATGACTTCAACGGGTTCAAAGCTGATGCAAAATATCGCTCGTCTGAGCGCGGCACAGGGTTCTTCGGAGACAGCGAAGTCTATTCCATTTCCGCTATGATTGGATCGGAATTTGATGGCGGACGCGGCAACTCGGTGCTCGCTGTCGATTTCACGGATCGCAAAGGGACTTTGCTTGGTGATCGAGAGTATTCAGAGTTTGGCGTGTCTACCGCAAACGGCCCCAATGAAGGCGGCGTACCTGCCAGCCCACCTGCAAATTGCGATGCTCCAAATGCGACGGCATCGTCGACGGGTGTCGGTTCCACCACGTCGATGCCAACCGCACTAGACCTTTTGAGTGGCACGATACAGTTCCAAAACGATGGCACCGTCGCAGATCGATGCTCTCGTTTTAACTTCAGTCCGTACAATTACCTGCAAACACCGCAAGAGCGGTTTGTTGGAATGGCGACGGCGGCCTATGAAATCAATGAAAACGTCGAAGTTTATGGCCGGGCGAATTTTGCTGCCATTACCGTTCGTCAGCAAGTCGCACCGTCGGGTGTGTTTGGGAATCCATTCGAAATTCCGTTGATGAATCCCTTCTTATCGGATGTCGCGCGAACACGAATTATCGACGACATTACAACATTTGTGGCCGCAACGGCTGGCGTCGAACTCGAAGACGCTGGTGTCAACGACTTGAATGGAAATGGTGTCTTTGATCTCGGAGACTCCATCGAAGTGCCTGTTCGTCGTCGAACACTTGAACTCGGCACACGTTCGACAGACTTCGATTCCAACAATTTTCAAATTGTGGGCGGACTGCGCGGCGACCTTTGGGGCGGGTTCGAGTACGATGTTTACTATTCGCACGCTCAAGCAGAGCGTACCGATGTAAACTCCGGCTATACGAATGTATCGGCCTTCGCCAACGCATTGAACACGGTCAGCGCTGAGCAATGCGAAACGCCGAGCGGCACGGTTATCGAAGGATGTGTTCCAATTGATCTATTCTCAACTGGATTCGGATCTATCACGCCGGAAATGGCTGCGGCAAACAGCGCTACTGGTATTCTGAAATCCGAGTATGAGCAGAACGTCTTAAGCGCAGTAACTTACGGGCCGATTGAGGCGTTGAGTATGCCGTCTGCCGATACTCCAGTTTTTGTCTCAATCGGTGCTGAGTATCGAGAAGAAATTGGCGGTATCATTCCGGACGAATGCTTAAAAGAACTCCCAACAAGCTGTTTGGGAGGCGCCGGAGGCAATGTCCTGCCCATCACGTCTGAATATGATGTTGCGGAATTTTTTGGCGAAGCTTTTGTTCCTTTGATCGAAAGCGCCCAATTTGCAGAAGACCTCGAGCTTGAGCTAGGTTTTCGAGTGAGTGACTATTCCTCATTTGGTAATTTCGACACTTGGAAAGCGGGCCTAAACTGGGAGGTCATCGAAGGATTGCGCTTCAGAGTGATGCAACAACGGGCTGTGCGCGCGCCAAACATCGAAGAACTGGGGAGCCCTGTCACCACAGGCCTATCAGACGCCGACTTTGACCCATGCTCCAACGGAAATCCGAATACAATTGACGCAACCCTCACAGAACTTTGTGTTTCGACGGGTGTCCTTCCAGCTTTGGTTGGTGTCGTTCCAGATATTGTTTCTGGGCAAGTAAATAGTTTCTCCGGCACCGATCAAAACGCGTTGCCTTCGCCCGAAACAGCGGACACATTCACGATTGGCATGACATGGCAAACGCCAACCTTCGCAAATATGTCGTCTGGTCTATTCACGTTTGACTATTTCGACATCGAGATCACGGACGTGATTTCTGAATTCGCAGCTCAAGAAGTTCTGAACGCTTGCTACGAGCAGGGCGATGCATCTCAATGCGCTAAAATCAATCGCATTGGTAGCTCGCTTGGAACGAGCGGAGCCGGTATCGAATTGCTCACGACAAATCTCGATTTCCTTCGCACAAAAGGGTTCGACATCGGTTTGGAAACAGATTGGGATTTAGACAGTTGGGGTGAATTGAGCGTCAATGTTCTAGCAACGATCCAAACCGAGAATGAGAATCAGGCTGCAAGCACAATTCCAATCACGGACTGCCTTGGTCGCTTCGGAAATGATTGCCAGCCCACACCAGAACTTCGTTTCAACCAACGGACGACCTGGCGAAACGGTGCATACACGGCATCGGTTCTTTGGCGATATTTCGGAGAGGTTGACGTGCAAGAAACTCAACGCGACGCGACATTCGATGAGTTCGAGAGCATCTCCGCACAGCATCGCTTCGACCTATCCGGGAGCTATGATGTCACCGAAGCGCTCCGCCTAACGGTCAACGTTCGAAATGTCTTCGACGAAGACCCGCCAATCGTCGGCAATCAGGCCGGCTCGACCGCGCGCAATTTCGCGAACACGTTCCCGAGTGCGTATGAAACACTTGGTCGTCTTTGGACCATTGGAGCATCGGCAACCTTCTAGCGCGCCAATCTAAAACCCAACCAAAAACAGCGGGCCTTTTCGGTCCGCTGTTTTCTTTTATCGCCTGACCCCGGGCGTCTCGATCTCGAGGCCTGCGCCGCGGGTGGCGAGGTAGAGTTCAAGCGCCACATAAGTGTCGTCGCCATAAGGCAGGGGTTCGGCTCGAACGCCCATGTCGCAGTCACGGAAGCGGCGGTGGAGGGAGCCGAGCGATTGCCATTCAAAGCGATAAGCCGGAAAGCCATTGCCGTGGCCCTGGCTGATCGTGTCACCGCGCAAGGCCTTGCCCCAGGTCTCGGTGTGGCACTGCCGACAGGAGAGGTTCATCAGACCCCGGCGCGTTTCGAAATAGCTGCGCCCGGCCTCGATATAAGGTTGCAGATCCGCGCTTGGCGGGGCGCCATAGGGTGCGCCGTGCGATTGGTTCGCGACATAGGCGGTTAGGGCGAGCAAGTCTTCACTCTCATAAGCCAGGGGCTCTAACTCTTGATGCTCGGTGCGGCATTGATTGATCCGGCCTTCAAGATTGATCAGACGTTTCGAGCCTGGTTCGATCGCTGGATAGCGGCTCGCGGCGCCGTTGAGGCCCTCTGCATGACAGGCAGCGCAGCTGGGCGAGGCGGCCGCTTCGCTCACCTGAAATAGGCGCGCGCCTCGGTCGACCCAGAGATATCCAGGGTTTTCAAACGGATCATCTTGGAGCTGCTGTGTCTCGGGAGTGAGAAAGGCATAGCCTGATTGCAAATCAGACGGTGACAGCTCGCTTGGTGCGCCATCGGTGCCCGCGCTCGGCGTGCAGGCGCCAAGCATCACAGCCAAGCCGCACAGCGCTGCAATCCTCATGTCACCGTAATCGATTTGCGATCGCTCCAGCTTTCGCCATTTTGGTCGGTCCAGCGAAACTCTAGTTCGCCGGTTTCAGTGGCGCGGGTGTAGAAGGTGAGGATCGGATTGGCCGCAATGGCCGGATTGAAATCAGACGCAAACACAAGCTCTTGATTATAGAAACACTCAAATCGCGTGATGATGTTTCGGGGTATCACTTCCCCTCGCGACCCACGACGGAACCCGCTTTCCATCGGGTGCTGGATGAGCGCTTTCAGCTCAATGACGTCACCTTTTTGGGCGCGCTCAGGAACAGCAAGTCGGATACCGGTCATCTGCGCCTCCTATAAGACCACACAGGCCGCCAGCGTGACGACGGTTTCCATGCTGCCGGACCAGAGCGAGCCGTCGCTCATCTCTGCCACGGCTTGGATCGGCTGGGTGCCCGACATCCGGATCCGGGTTGCGACTTCGGCTTTTCCCGAGCGCGGAGTGAACTGAAATTGCGCAATATTGGGCAGGGGATTGCGCGGCGAGAAAACAGCCACGCGGCGGACATAGTCCTCTGATGTCATTGGACTTTCCACACTCACCGTCATGGGCACTGAGTGTCCATTCTCAGCAATTGGCGGCAGTTTCACCGTCACGCGGCCCTCTTGGACCGGGCGATCGCCAAACAGCTCGCTCCGGGCGCGATCCACATCCTCCTGATCGGCAAGGGCCAGCAAAGGCGTGCTGGCGATCAGGATCGCGCCGCCAGAACCGGCGATGAATTGGCGTCGGTCCAATCCGAACGTCTCACTCATAGGTCTCTGCCTTGCTTGTCAGAGTGTCCAAGTAGGCGACCAAATCCTCCACCTCTTGGGCGGTAAGGAGCGGGCTGCCCACCGACACGGCCTCGACCTGATATAGGTCGTGAATGCGGTGATAGGAGGGCATCACCGTCCCCTCTCTCACAATTTGATAGTCGACCACGCGCAATCGGACTTGTGCGGGCGTGAGCCGGTCTCCGACATAGGTGAGGTCCGGACCGACATTGCCTTGAAACGGAACCTCCAATCCAGAGACGACATGACAGAGCACACAATGGCCCTGATCGCGATCTGAGAAAATCAGCTCGCCGCGCACCGGGTCACCGGGCTCTGCGGTCAAAGGGGCAGGAATGGTGTCGCCGACGATTTGATGCGGCTTCACCAGATGATCGCTTGCCTCCCCACAGGCAGACAGGGCGAGCAAGCCGACGCAGATCGCGCCTCTCATCCAAACGCCTCTTGCGTGATGGTGTCAAACCAATGGGCCGCTTGCGCAGCTTCGGCATTGCGGACCGAAACATCTGCGCCAAGCGGACTGATGCCGCCGGCGCCGGAGATGCTCTGAAGCGCGCCGCCACCATTTCGATAGACGCCCGCAATCGAGATGGCTTCGTCCGGCGTGGTGTAGGAATAGCACGTGTTCGCCAGCACCGTTGACTGTGGCCCGAGATCATTCAAAATCCGCGCGATGGCGAGTGCGCAGACTTTGCCTTGCAGATTGGCCGAGAATGCCGATTTCGGCATCGGCGCGGCAATGGTCGCATCGCCGATGACGTGGATGTTTGGCTGCAGCTGGGACTCAAAACTCAACGGATCGATGGGGCACCAGCCGGTGGCATCGCTAACGCCCGCCCGGTCCGCAATCGATCCCGCTTTTTGCGGTGGAATGACATTCACCACCGCACCCCGTTCCGACGCGAAATCGGAATAGACCGTGCTGGTTTCCGCATCGACGCGAATGATCGCGCCATCATTGCTCGCGCCGCGCCATTCCAATTGGTCTGGATAGTGCTCAGCCCAGGCCTCTTGGAACAATGCCATTTTCGAGAATTGGTCTTTCGCGTCCATCACGATCAGCTTCGAACGCGGCTTAT
Source organism: Pseudomonadota bacterium (assembly GCA_038529885.1). Taxonomy (GTDB): domain Bacteria; phylum Pseudomonadota; class Alphaproteobacteria; order Caulobacterales; family Hyphomonadaceae; genus Henriciella. The sequence continues at coordinate 12,298 of JBCBDI010000009.1, read as the reverse complement.
TCTGTTTCAGATAATGCGCGATCAGGCTGGCCCGTTCATAAGGGCCTGGCGGGCAACGATACGGGGCAGGGGGCACCGTCATGATCACCGTCTCGCCATCCTCAAGCGCCTCAAGCTGTTGGCGCAAGAGCGTGGTTTGCGGCCCCGCTTTCCAGGCATGCGGCAGACGCGCCGCAGCCGCTTCATCATAGCCCTCAATCGCGCCCCATCGCAGATCAACGCCCGGCGACAAGATCAGACGGTCATAGGAGAGCGTGCTGCCATCTTCGAGCGAGAGAGATTGAGCCGCTGCATCCACATCCACGACGAGCCCTTGCACCACCGTGACCCCAGCGGCGGCTGGGCCCTCATATCCAAAACGCTGCGCCGAGAGTGGGCGTCCTGTGCCGATCACCAAATTGCTAAACGGACAAGCCATATAGGACGGGTTCGCCTCGATCAGGGTCACGTCGGCGGATGGCATTAGCTCGACCAGTTTGCGCGCCGCGCTCGCCCCGCCAAAACCGCCGCCCACGACCAGCACGCGGGCGCGGGTTTGCGAGACGGCGACTTGCGGCACCACCGCCGCGCCGAGGCCGAGCATTGAGGCGCGCAGAAGATCGCGGCGATCGAGAAACGCGCTCATCCGTCATCCTCCGGCTGGCCGAGATAAGCGCTAATCGATGCGATCTCTTCGTCAGTATATCCACGCGCGAGCCTGTGCATGACCGTGGTACCCTCGGCTTCACTTCGATAGCGCTCCAGGGCGTCTTTGAGCATATCCTCTGAATAGGCGGTCAGGCTGACAATCGCGCCAGGCGTATCTGAATGACAGCCCGTGCAAGAGAGCACGAGCCCTGAAGGCTCAGACAAAGAGGCCGTGACGACACTGGCTTCTGTTGAAAAATCATTCGCCCCGCCACACGCCGCGAGCACGATAAAGCTCAACGGCGCGGCGAGGGGGAGACGCCTAATCTTAGGCCTCCCTCAAATTCTGATCTTTGATCGGCAAGTTGCGGACGCGCTTGCCGGTAGCGGAATAGATCGCGTTCAGTACAGCTGGCGCAGCAACCGCGATGGTCGGTTCGCCAACGCCGCCCCAGAAGCCGCCAGATGGCATGATGATGGTTTCCACTTCTGGCATGTCCGCCAGGCGCATCGAATTGAACGTGTCAAAGTTCGTCTGCTGTGGAACGCCGCCATCAAACGTGATCTCGCCATACAGCATGGCGGAAAGCCCGTAGACGAAGGAGCCTTCGACTTGCGCTTCAATCTGCTGCGGGTTCACAGCATGACCTGGATCGGTCGCGGCGACGATGCGGTCCATCTTGAGATAGCCATCCTCATCGACCGTCACTTCAGCACAGGCTGCGACGTAGGATCCAAATCCGTACATCACACAAAGACCGCGCGCTTTGCCATCATCCTGGCCCCAGCCAGACCGGTCCGCGACCGCCTGCAGCACCGCGGCGGCTTTCGGACTGTCTTGCAAATGCGCAAGGCGGAACTCGAGCGGGTCGCGTCCCGCTGCATAAGCGAGTTCATCCATGAAACATTCAAGATAGATCGCATTCTGATTTAGGTTCACGCCGCGCCAGAAACCCGGCCGTACGGGCGGGTTCCGCATCGCGTGATCAATCAGGAAACTCGGAAAGGTGTATTGCAAGGTTTGGTCTTCCAGGCGCGGATCCACGCCCTTTGGAAGCAAGCCCTGGAAGGTTGCATAATCGACCCCGTCCTGAAGCGCTTGAGGGATAAGCGCCGCCAAGATGGACTGACCCGAAATCCGCAAATGCAGACCGGTCAGATTGCCATCGGCATCCAGCGCACCGCGGACACGGCCCTTAGTCGTTGGGTGATAGAAGCCATGCAGCATGTCTTCTTCACGCGACCAGAGCAGCTTGATCGGCGTACCCGGCATTTCCATGGCGAGCATGACCGCTTGCTGCACATAATCTGGCGCGCCGCGGCGACCAAAGCCGCCGCCAAGATGGATCTTATAGACTTCGCATTGCTCAATCGGCAGACCAGAGGCTTCCGATGCTGCCGCAAGGGCGGCTTCCCCGTTTTGGGTCGGGCACCAAATCTCACAGCGATCTTCAGTGTAGAGCGCCGTGGTGTTCATCGGCTCCATCGTCGCGTGGTTTTGGAACGGCATATTGTAAGTCGCTTCGACAACCTGCGCGGCGTTCGCGAAGGCCGCTGGAAGGTCGCCGCCGCCATTGCCGACAAAGGCTTCGCTTGCGGTGAGGCCATCATCGAGTTCTGCCTCAAACGCCTCGGTTGAGAAGTCGACACCGCCTTCCCATTCCACAGGCAGGGCCTGAAGCGCTTTATTCGCGCGCCACCATGTGTCTGCGATGACCGCAACGGCATTATTCTCTGCGCCAAACGGATTGCGTACTGCGACCACTTTTTGAACGCCCGGCATGCCTTCCACCGCGGCGGCATCAAATGATTTCAGCGATGCCCCACGTTTTGGCGCTTGCTTGATGGCCGCATTAAGCATGCCATCCAGCTGGATATCGGCGCCATAGACTTGCTTACCGGTCAGCTTTTCAGCCGTATCCAAGCGCTTCTTCGGCTGGCCGATAATCTTCCACTCGCTTGGGTCTTTGACTTTGACCTCGAGCGGAGGTGGCAGCTGCGCGGCGGCATTGGCGACCGCGCCATAGGTTGTCGTTTGTCCATCTGGACCGGTGATGACGCTATTAGCAGAGCTACAATCAGCAGGGGAGACGCCCCACTCATTGGCCGCCGCCTCAATCAGCATGGCTTTCGCCGCAGCCGCGCCTTCACGCATATAATCTTGTGAGCCACGCACGCCTTGGCTGCCACCCGTTGAATAGTCGCGCCAGACGCGCTCGCGCTTCAAGTTTTCACCCGGGGTTGGATAGACCGTGGTGACTTTGTCCCAATCGGCGTCAAGCTCATCCGCGACGAGTTGCGCCAGGCCAGTGAGCGTGCCTTGGCCCATTTCTGAACGCCCGATGCGAACAGTAACCGTATCATCGTGATCGATATGCACCCAGGCGTTTACTTCCGGGTTGGGCGGAAGGTCTGAATAGTCTGGAGCTTCGGGCTCAGTTGCGCTTGGCGAGCAACTGGCGAGAATGCCAATGCTCAAGCCAGTGGCAGCAGTGCCAACAATGAAGCCGCGGCGGGAGAGAATTCCTGTATCAGCCATGGTTCGTCTCCCTTACGCTTTTTCAACGGCGAGCTTGATGCCTTTGCGAACGCGCGCCAGCGTCCCGCAGCGACAAATATTGGTGATCTCTGCATCAATATCTTCATCGGTTGGGTTCGGATTGTCATTGAGCATGCCAGCGACCGCCATGATCATGCCGGGCTGGCAATAACCGCACTGGGGAATGTCGAGCTCAGCCCAAGCTTCTTGAACAGGGTGGCTCGCATCTTCAGCGAGGCCTTCAATTGTCGTGATCTCTTCTTCGCCCGAAAGCGCGCCAATAGGGTAGACGCAAGAGCGGACCGGGCTGCCATCAATATGGATCGTGCAGGTTCCACATTGCGCGATGCCACAGCCATATTTGGTGCCGGTTAGACCGAGCTGTTCTCGGATGGCCCAGAGCAGGGGAGTGTCGTCTTCGACATCGACCGAAACCGTCTCGCCATTAATCTTAAGTGTCGCCATGATTGTCTCCTCTCGCGCATAATTATCCGCCCAGCATAGGGCCGACACTTGCGCGTTAACCTAAATAATGAGCCAATCGTTCAATCAGTAAAGACTTGACGACAAGAAATCGGCGAAAGTCGCAATGTTTTGAACAGGACGCGCTGATTGCACGCTATTTTTTTGAGGCGGTATCCCAGCGTTTGGCGTCCTCATAATCCTCGGCGCGCGGTTCGATCCATTGCGGACCGGCGGCCGTGTCTTCTCGTTTCCAGAAGACGGCGCGGGTCTTGAGATAATCCATCAGGAAGTCCGCAGCCTCGAAAGCCTCGCGGCGGTGCGCGGAGGCTGCCGCCACGAAGACGATCGTATCACCGGGCTTCATTTCTCCGGTGCGATGGACGACCTGCAAGTGACTGACCGACCAACGTGCCTGCGTCTCTTGCATCGCCGCTTCGATGCCGCTCTCCGTCATCGCCGGATAGGCTTGGAGATACAGCGTTTCAACATCGCCCTTAGAGGCAGACGGGCGCACCAATCCTGAGAAGGTGACAATCGCCCCGGCGGCGCCTGCGCTTTCTTCGAAGGCTTTCAACAAGGCCGGAGCGTCAATCGGTGCGTCGGAGACGGTGAGCATGTTTAACCGCCACCAACGGGCGGCATCAGAGCGATTTCGTCAGCGTTGTTGATCGCCGCTGTGTCGAAGCTGATCTCGTTATTGATAGCGATCCGAACCGTGGGCTCAAGCAGCGCGCCGGACGCTTCAAACCGGAGGTCGAGCCAGTTTCTGAGATCCCCCGCCGTCGCGATGTCTGATGGCAGGTCCAACTGTTCTTCAGATCGTCCTGTGACATCGCCCAAGCGCCCAAAATAAAGAAGCTTTGCCATACTAGCCTCCGGTCACAGACATGTGGCGATCGAGGGCAGGGGCCTGTCCGCGGGTTTTGATCGCGAACTCGTGCCGTTCTGGCTTTTTGAAAAGTGCCCGATCCAAGCAGCCATCAAGCGCGGCTCGTGGATCGTCAGACTCACGTAGCGCAGCGCGCAGATCGATATGGTCGTCTTGGCCGAGGCACATATAGATGCGGCCTGTACACGTGACGCGGACGCGGTTGCAGCCGGCGCAGAAATTATTGGTGAGCGGCGTTATAAAGCCAAGCTTGCCGCCGGTTTCATGGATGCGGACATAGCGGGACGGACCGGCATTCGGCAGTGCTTCGTCGAGCTCGGTGAGCGTCCATTGCTTTTCCAGTTGATCGCGCACCATCGGCAGCGGGATATATTGATCGACGCGGTCTTCGCCAGTGTCGCCGAGCGGCATGACTTCGATCAGGGTCAGATCCATACCTTTGCTGTGCGCCCACTCGATCATGTGCGGGATCTCATCGAGATTTTCGTGCTTCATTGCGACGGTGTTGATCTTGATCTTCAAACCCGCCTCAAGCGCGGCATCGATGCCGGCGAGCACTTTGCCCAGCTTACCGCGGCGGGTGATGGTCTCGAACGTGTCCGGCTTGAGCGAGTCGAGCGAGACATTGATGCGCTTCACGCCATTCTGCACGAGCAGCTCTGCGAATTGTTCAAGCAGGGTGCCATTCGTTGTGAAGGTCAGCTCCTCTAGGCCGTGGCCAATACAAGAGCCGAGGCGCTCGATCAGCTCCGGCATCCCGCGGCGGACCAGCGGCTCACCGCCTGTGATGCGGATCTTTTGCACACCGCGGCGGATGAAAGCGGAGGCAACTTCGTCGAGCTCTTCAATCGTCAGCAATTCGCGTTTGGGCAGAAATTGCATCTTCTCAGCCATGCAATAGGTGCATCTAAGATCGCAACGGTCGGTGACGGAGAGGCGCAGATAGGTGACCTGACGTCCGAACTGGTCGACGAGCGGTGCGGTTCCAGGATTGGCTAAGCCTTCAGGCATTGATGAGCTCCTTCAGGCCCTTAATATCTTCTACACGGTCAATGTCGATGGCCTGCGCCGTGGGAAGGGAAATCCGTTCAGCGCCTAGACCTAAAGACAGAAACACCGCCTTAGCACCGCGATCGCCCGATAGGTCAGACAAAGCCTCGAAATGCACCCGCTTAAACAGAGCCGGTGGTAGAAGTGTACCGTCACTCTCGCTCATAATGGCGGTGATCGAGGCGGCGCTGGCGCGTAGGTGGATTGCTTCGAGATGGGCGCGTGACACAAACGGCATATCGCCGAGCAGCACCATGATTTGGTCGACATTTTGCGTCGCTTCGATGGCGTCTATACCAGCGATGATGGATGAGGCTTGGCCTTGGTCCGCATCTGGATTTTCAACCACCTGCCAACCGGCCGCTTGCAGCACCTCTTTTCGGCGCGGGCGGTCCGGGGCGACGATGGCGACTTTGGTGACCATCTCATCGTCAAACGGCTGCGCTGCGGTGCGGGCGAGGACAGACTGGCCGTCAATTTCCGCCAGCAATTTGTCGCCGTCCTCAAACCGAGATGAGGCCCCTGCTGCCAGCAAGAGGAAAGCCGTGCGCGGTCGGCGGCTCGATGACTTGCCAGGGAAGGCTTCAACAATCTCGGCCAGGGCCGAAATGGCGAGCAAAGATGCATCGCGCAGAGAGCCGACCAAGCCGATTGGGCCTCTGATCCTTGCAATGTCTGCAGCCGCCACATCCGCCCGTTCTAGCGCAGCGCAGCGTGCCGCATGCGTGCGCTTGCTGCCGACCGCGCCGATATAGAAGGCGGGGCCCGCAAGCGCTTGCTTTAAGAGCGGCACTTCCCAATCGCCATCATGGAACATCAAGACGAAGGCGGTCCACGCATCATCCTTGACGCGCGAGCCCTGAGACGGCGTCGTCAACTGCTCGACATTTGAAAGCCCTGCAGACGCCGCCGCCGCAAGATCATCCTCGTCCACCAGCTGCAGGTGCGTGCTTAAACCCGCCGCTTCGCTAATTTTAGCAAGAGCGAGCGCATCTGCGCCGCGCCCGGCAATGCGGAGGCGAAGCTTCGGCGTATAGGAGAAGACAAAATCATGTTTTGCGGCGCGCGCGGCTTCTCCCCGTAGCTTGAGCGCCCCGTCTGGCGAGACGATTAGATCAAAGGCACGCCGGCCCGCGAAGGCGCCACAGGCGGCCTCAATCACACTCTGGTCCGGGGCAGGGATGATCGCGACTTCGATCGCGCCGCCGCAGGGCAGGGGCAAGTCGACAAAAGGCGAGCCCGCGCCATAACGCAGGACCCGCGTCTTCCCGTCCAAGATCGCATGGCGCGCTTGCAGCACCACATCAGCATCGATGCAGCCGCCGGAAATGTAGCCGACGCTCTCGGTTTCCGAGACCGCAAACATCGCGCCGGGCGCGCGGACCGCCCCACCTTCGGTGCTCATGACAATGACAAGCGCGTGACGTTTGCCCGCTTCGGTCCAGTCCCGAAGCGCGCCGAGAACGTCTTCGGCATGTTCGCCGCTAAGAGTGGTCGCGCTGTCCATCCTTAAGACTTAGCGCGCGAATGGGACCGCGCCTAGAGCGATTGAACAATTTGATTTTTGTTCAGTCGTTCTTGGTCGCCTTTGCCCTTTTGCCTTTGACCGCTTTGACCTCGGGCGCGGCCGCCTCCATCGCGGCGGGCTGTGACAGCGTTTCGAAGGTGATGAAATTATTGAACTCCGCCGTGTGCGGCCCGACGGTGAGCGCATCTTTCACCCCGTGCAGGGCGCAGACATCGAATAGTTCTTGAATGGCGCCATCAAAGCGCACCCATTGAGCAATCGTGCCGTCGCTGAGGGACACGATAAGAACACCGCACCAAGGGTCGGCATCCTTCTCTTCCATCCGGTCGGCGAGGGCCAATCCGTCAAAGCGCTGATAGCGCGGCTTCGACACGGTCACGATGGCGAAGCCTTCGACAAAGTCGAGGCCGCGAATAAAGCCCGGACAGAAGGCGACCGGCTTGAAACTCTTGGTCTTGCGATCAATCCAACCAATCTCGCCGCTGCCGGAATTCGCCACCCAGAGCTTGCCATCAAAGACGCGCGGTGAGTGCGGCATGGAAAGGCCTTCGGCAACAATCTCATCACTCTCAATATCGATGATCACGCCGCCATCATGGCGACGGTCACGCCAGCCATCGACCACATCTGAGCGGCAGACGGCGCTGACATATTTCGGTTCGCCATCCTCCATGGCGAGACCGTTCAAATGGCAGCGATCTTCAGGCACCAATTGGCTGATGAAAGACGGCTTCCAGATCGGCTTGAAACTGTGCTTGAGGCTGAGCTCGCAAAGGCAAGAATATTTGGTGTTCACAAATACCACGCGCCCGTCTTTGCGCACCCCGACCTCATGCAAATCGACCGCGCCGGTGCTTTGAAAATTGCGCGGCACATAGACTTTGTCATGTTTCTCATTGGCGAGTTGATCGGGGCCAAGCACATTCTCCAATCGGACAATCTGATTGAGCGACGCCAAGTAAAGCCGCTCAGAATTGCCAACCAAGCCCATGGCTTGCGGATAACTCGCCTGGTGCAAGGACAGTTTACTGTCGCGCCCATGGCCGAGAATATAGAGATTGCCCGTCTGATAGGAGGTGAAGGCGAGCGACATGTTGCGCGTGGCAAGGAAATTATAAAGCCCGCCTGAGAAAGAGATGTTGGTCGTATTGGCCGCTTTCTCAGCCGCTTCCGAGGTTTCGGTTTCGGGGGAGGGCTCTGTCTGCTCCGTCATTTCTTGATCGGCTTCGGGCCTGTCTTCAGCACCGTTTTCGGGTTCGTCTTCAATCTGATCGTTCGCGTTTAAGGTCATATCCGTGTGGGCCGCCGCGTCGGCGACGCCCCCCCTCTATTCAGGTCAAAACTGACGGCATCGAATAGAAAAAACGCGGTCTCGCAAGGCGTCCGGCAAAGATTGAGACACTGGGAGAATTAGCGGGCCAAAAGAGCACACATTGCTCGCGCTTTCGCCGAAAAATTCGGTCTCTTTAAGGTCACCAGGTCGCGATTCATCTGCATTTTTTTCGCTCTCCCAGAAAGTTGAGACACTGGGGCAAAGACATTGCGGCCGTTTTCTCAAACAGTCCCGCCTGACTGGCAATCGGAATATTTGAGAGGGTTTTATGGCCAATAAACTTGTCTGCGGAGCGACCGCACTTTTAACGCACGCACGTAAGCCGTTACGAAGCAAATTGATGTTTGCAGCCTCGGCCGGGATTATGGCCGTCGCCATGCCCGGGGGAGGCGTCTATGGCACGCGGGCGTCTGCTCAGGTGGCGATCCCTGATTTTTGCGAAGTGACCGATGGGCCAAACGCCATACTCGTCAACAATAACTCTGTCGATCCCGGCGAGACGATCACCTGTCCCATTCCCTTTCCTCTCCCGCAGGGGAACGTGGGCCCAATAGACTTACAAGTTGAAGACCTGACGGTCGTTTTAGGCGGCGACAACCCCGCAACTACATCCCCCGTCAAATTAGCGGGAGAAGGGGTTCAAACGCTAGATATCAAATCAAACGGAAGCGTTGTAAACGTTTCTAATCCTACGGCGTCCGACCTGATCTATATGACGAACAATTATGGAAGTTTAAGCCTAGTCAATTCGGGCACGATCCAGTCTGGGAATGAGACTCAAACCGGCCGAGCGGTAAAGATGCACATCACCAATGGAGCCGACGCGTACGTTGGAACCGGCGCGTTATATTTGTATTCCTCGACCAGCATCATAGGCGAAGTTTACACGCGAAACGATGGCCAAGGCTCAACGACACTTTTTCTCGGAGGCGTCACGACGACGGACTCTAACGCCGTTACGGTGGAGGCAGCGGGTGGCGTTGAGATCACCTCTAACGGGACCATCATGGCGGGCGATGATGGGTTCAATATCAATGTCGCTAACCTTGCCGGCCGCCAAGACGGCGTGGAAACCAAACTCAATATTGGAGGCACTGTCACAGGCTCGCAAGACGGCGCTGATATTCTTAGTGATCATGACGTCGTCGTGGACTTTTCAGGCGCGGGTAGCTTAACCGGCACCACAGGCCGAGGACTGGAAGTTGAAGCCGCGAATGCAGTTACTTCGATTACAGTCTCTGGCGGTGATACAGGACAAGTCGGAACAATCTCTGGTGAAACCGAGGGCATAAACCTCGTCTCAGCACAGGGCGACATCACGATTCGAAATCTGACATCGGTGACTGGCTCTACACGAGATGGGATTAAGGTGAGGTCGACTGGCGGTGAAATCAGGATCGAAAACATCGGAGACGTCTTTGGCGGGTCTGGTTTCTTTGGTAGCGCGATCAATGCAGTTTCAAGCGTCACTGCATATCAAGGTGGCGGCATCAGTGGCGGCGGCGACATTTCGATCCAGAATCTATCTGTGATCGACATTGAAGACCCTGATAACTCCAACGGACCGAAGCTCCGAAGCCGCAGTGGGATCATCGCTAGTAGCGGAACGGCGAACATCAATATCGGCGCTGAGGATCCGGAGAATGGGACCGGAATTGGGCCAATACAGACCCAGTCTTACGGTATAATTGCGACGACTTTTGGCGGAGACGTCAATATCTATGCTAGCGATTACATTGAAACAGTCCGCACTGGAATTTCCGTTATCAATGGTCGTTCGACCGGTGAGATCAAGATTGTCGCGCACGATATCAAATCTGAACGGGCAAATGGTATTAGCGTGGTATCCCAAAGTGATGGAACCACCGAAATTGTCATCAAGGGAAGGGTAATCCCGGGCGTAGACGGATCCGGAATGGACTTTCCGGCCTTGCGAGTTGAAACGTTTAGCGGGGCAACGGTTATCGTAGATGAGACTGGAGAGATTGAATCTGGCGGCATCGCGTTTAACGATAGTCCTTCCGCCCCGAAGACCGCCACGGATGACACGTTCACCCTTCTAGGTTCGGTCGCGGGCGACGTCATCATGAACGCTGGCGAGGACACGTTCAATCTTGGCAGCTTTGATTTCGAAACCGTCGATGGCGGTGATGGCACCGATACGCTCAACATTGTTGGGTCCACCGAGCTGGAGATCAATGACGCTGTGCTCGAAGATGCCATGGACTTTGAGCACTTAGGTTTCGACGCCGACAGCGCCGTGATCACAGGCGACCTCTCAGGCTGGGAGCGCGTCAATTTCAATGCGGGCACGACCCGGCTGGCCGAAGGTGTGAGCCTCACAGCAGATCGCGCCGACATTCTACCGGGCGCAACCTTCAACGCGCGCGATGGGTCCGTCATGTTTGGCGCGCTCTTCAATGATGGCACGCTGGAGATCGGCTCCTCGCCCGGCACGTTCACGCTCAATGGCGACTTCACGCAAGGCTCCACCGGCGAGCTGCCGATTGAGTTTGACGGCGACGTTTTCGATCGCTTCATTATCAATGGCGAGGCCAATCTCGATGGCACACTGAATGTTATCGTCCTGAACAATTCAAGTCCGAGCCTCGACACCGTGTTTGAGTTCCTGACCGCCACAAACGTCAATGGCACCTTCTCAAACGTGATCGACAACCTCCCCGACCTGAATATCGATTTCACCGTGGACGCTGACTCTGGCCAACTCAGCTTCGTGCTCGATACTAACGCAGGGACGGGGAACACCGGCAATACGGGTACTGGCACCGGCGGGACAGGGACAGGCACTGGCACTGGCGGAACGGGCGGAACGGGCGGAACGGGTGACACCACTACCGGTAGTGGCCAAGGCAACACCCAAGCAGATAGTTCCACCACAAGCGGCACGACCAGCTCACAAGGAACTCAGTCGCTCGTCTCGGCCAAGCAGATCGCCCCTTCAAGCCTGCTACAGGCGTTGCACACCAATGATCTGTTCGCATCGACTTTGATTGAGCGGCACGGGGCCACGTTGGAGGCCAATCAATGGGCCTTCTGGGCAGGCGGCTTCGGCGCGACCTCGCGGGTAGGCTTCACCGGAGACACAGCCGGCTGGCAGAGCGACACTTCTGGCTATGGCATTGGCGTCGAACGCTTGTCGACGGAGTTTGGAGCACCGGTCCTGTTCGGCCTCTCTGCGGGATACTCAGAAAGTGACACAGACAGCTTCGACTCGCTCGGGCGCTTAGAAGGCTATCATGTCGGGCTCTTCGCCCGCACAGATGTCGATGCATGGTCACTCGCCGGCGCGCTCTCTTATGCCATGCAGGACATGGACTATACCCGCTATCTACGCGGCACCAACATGGTCAGCATGGCCAGTGGCGATACAGACAGCGCCGGCTGGACGCTGAAGACCGAAGCGTTCTACGACATCAACACCGATAGCGCCTATGCGTTCGGGCCGGTCCTCACTTTTGACGCCCTGACGGCGGAGTATGAAGCCTTCGTGGAAACCGGCGCTGGCATCCTCAACCTCACCTATACCGGCGAAGAGGCCACACAAACCGTCTTCGGCCTGGGCGGGCAGGGCCGGTTTGATGGCGACCTTGGCGGCTGGGCCGTGGATACGGGCATCCGCGTGGTCTGGGAAACGCTTGGCGGCGACCGCGATGTCGAGGCCACGGCCTATTTTGAAGGGATAGACGGCTTGGTCGCGTCGCGTTCATCACGGTTAGATGCGGATCGCCTCGCCCTCGGCTTCGATACGCGCCTCTATCTCTCTGACGGCGTCTTCGCCCATATCCGCTATGACGGCGCGGCCAGCGACAAGCTGATCGACCATGCCGGCTGGGCCGGGATCACCAT
>JBCBDI010000008.1:0-24328 GCA_038529885.1 Pseudomonadota bacterium | reverse complement strand
TCTTGCGAGCTTTAACGGACAATCCGTTGTTGTGCTGGGCCACGAGAAAGGCCGCACCACAGAGAGGCGCACCGCTTTGCGATAGCCTTCAGGATGGGCCATGCCGAAATTATGCTTCAGGCGACTCTCTGTGGTGCGGCCTTTCTCGTGGCCCAGCACAACAACGGATTGTCCGTTAAAGCTCGCAAGACCGCCAATCACCGCTTCATCATTACCGAACACGCGGTCACCTGCGAGATCTTGGAAATCATCGAACAGGGCGTCAATATAATCGGTAAAATGCGGGCGCTCAGGGTGACGCGCAACCTGCGTTTTGCGCCAGGGCGTCAGCGACGCATAGGTGTCTTTGAGCTGCTTGGCGGCTTTGTCTTTGAGCTTTTTCAGCTCGTCATTGATTTGTGGGCCGCCTTCTTGGGCAGCAACGGCTTCCAGCTCTGCGATCTTGGTCTCAAGTTCCGCGAGCGGCTTTTCGAAGTCGAGATATGTCGTAACCATTTGGCCTGAATAACGGTCGTCGGCGCGCTTTGCTAGCCTTTTCCTCGTCCGGGACTGAACCGTTCAAACAAGAGCACCGGGTCGCCGCGATAGTCGGTCGGGCCGATTTCAGTGTATCCGACCTTCTCCGCGACCCGAATGGAGGCGTCATTGTCGGGTTCGATGATACAAGTTGACCGGCCCGGTAATTCCTCGTCCAGCCAATCATGAGCGCCTTTGACGGCTTCTGTGGCAAAGCCTTTGCCCCAAGCGGTTTTCGCAAACACCCAACCAGCTTCCGGGCGTCCAGATATGTCAGGGATCATGCCGCGCATGAAATCAGCAAAACCGACTTCGCCAATAAAAGCGCCAGACTGTCTATCTCTCACGATCCAGTAGCCATAGCCCAAGACCGGCCACAGGCCGCGATTTCGCAAATGCGCGAACCAGGCGTCTTGCGCGTCGCGTGTGCGCCCACCGATAAAACGTACGACTTCGGGGTCAGCCCACATGGCGGCCATGTCGTCATAATCTGCTTTCTCGCAGGGTTTGAGGCTGAGGCGTGGGGTCAGAACAGTGGGTGGGGTCATGCTGCGAGCCGCGCCTTCAATCGCTTCAAAACCGTGTCTCGCGCCTTGGCGGCTAGAAACGGCTTTGGAATCGTCATCAAGAAGGTGCGATAGCGACGCCCTTCACGCGACCGATTGGCGTCCGCAATATAGTCGGCCAGTACCGCCGTCATATCGCGATTGAACGCCCACAGGGTTTGGTTGCGATATTGGATTTGGAACCAAGCATCATTTGGCCAATCGAGGAGTTTCTTTTCCTTGAGGCCACAATGCGGACAAGCGATCGCGCCGAGGCTTTGACGCGTATAGATCCAATCGCTGCGGCGCGTCCAATTGGCCGGGCTATACCCTTCCGGCCAATCATCTATCGCACTGAGGCGACCTGGATGTAGGTTAGGATAGTGAAGCGCGTGATGTTGGTAGCCGCCGCCTCCGCCGGTTTGAGCTTTGACATATTCAAAGGCGTCATTGGCCTTAAACCAATCCACGTCCTTCTTGCGATTAATGAGCGCCAGTGTCGCGAATTCAAATTGCGCCTCGCGCTGGCAGGCCGGGCAGGTGACAGCGAGCTTTGCCGGGATCCGGCGCATCTCATAGGGCAGCGTCAAGCTTGCTCTTTCATTTGGGCGAGCATCCGGCCCATGGCGGCATGCACGGTTTGGATCGCTTTCAGCGGACGGACCATGACTTTGAAGTCTGTGATTTTGCCATCATCATCCCACTCGATCATGTCGACGCCATTGACTTGGATGCCATCCATCTCCGTCTCAAACTCTAAGACGGCGCTTTGCCCGCAATCGAACACGCGGACATATTTGAACGTGCCATTGCCAAGCGTATTTCCCGCCGCAGACAGATAGGCAAACGTAATCTCTTTGCCCTCTTGAGGCGTGTGGACGACGGGGCTTCTGAAGACGACATCATCATGCAGAATGTCGAGCAATTTCTGCGGATTGTGCCCTCCCATCATATAGTCGAACCAGCTTTGTAGATTGGGCTGATGGCCTGTTAGCGGGATGTCATGTGCATGCGCCATGGCGGCGTCCTCCGGTATTTTGGACATACCGTGAAGGCCGCGTTCGGTTTTGTCTAGAATTATCGCGTCAGCTCTTGCGAGAGGCTTTCTCGTCCAATCCGGACAGGCCTTGGCGTTGACGCAGCGCTTCTGCGACTTGGTCGAGGCTGACCCCCTTGGCGCGCAGACCGACGAGAACATGATAGAGCAGATCAGCCGCTTCAAGCGCGCTGTCTTCTTCGCTCTGAGCTGCCAGAGCGATCGCGAGTTCAGCGCCTTCTTCGGCGATCTTCTTGCCGCAATGAAGCGCGCCTTTTTCCAAAAGACTGATTGTATAAGAGCGCTCGCCTTCGCCCTTGGCGCGCGCATCAATCGTCATCGCAAGATAACCGAGCATGTCCATCAAGCCGTGCGTGTTTCCGAGCGGGGTGTCTGACATGTCTGTCTCCTAAAGCGGACGAACGGGCGCGCCGGCGGCTGCCAGTGCGGCGCGGGCTTCGTCTAAACTAACTTCACCGAAATGGAAGATCGAGGCGGCGAGAACCGCATTGGCGCCGCCCTCTAGTATGGCGGGGGCCAGGTCTTCTGCGCTCCCCGCGCCGCCGCTCGCAATGACCGGAATGTTGACTGCATCGGTGACGGCTTTGGTCAGGGGCAAATCGAAGCCAGACTTGGTGCCGTCTTTATCCATGCTGGTCAGCAAGATTTCGCCAGCGCCTTTGGACTCGGCGAGTTTGGCAAATTCAACTGCGTCAATGCCGGTTGGCTTCCTTCCGCCATGGGTGAAAATCTCCCATCCCTCACCGGACTTGCGCGCATCAATGGCAACCACAACGCACTGCCGCCCCGCCTTGGCTGCGCAGCGCGAGACCACATCAGGGTCAGCAACCGCGGCTGAATTGATCGCGACTTTGTCTGCGCCAGCCCGCAGGAGCTGGACCATATTCTCGGCGCTCCTCACCCCGCCGCCGACCGTGAGCGGCATAAAGCACTGCTCCGCCGTCGCGCTGACCACATCGAGCAGCGTGCCGCGTTCTTCGTGGCTGGCGGTAATGTCGAGAAAGCAAAGCTCATCCGCGCCTTGTGCATCATAGGCCTTGGCGAGCGCGACCGGGTCACCCGCATCGCGCAAATCGACAAAGTTCACGCCTTTGACCGTGCGGCCATCTTTAACATCGAGGCAGGGA
The DNA here is from genome assembly GCA_038529885.1 of Pseudomonadota bacterium. Lineage (GTDB taxonomy): Bacteria > Pseudomonadota > Alphaproteobacteria > Caulobacterales > Hyphomonadaceae > Henriciella. The sequence continues at coordinate 21,083 of JBCBDI010000008.1, read as the reverse complement.
ATGATGCGGGTCTTCAACATGCGCCGCGTTTACAGGGCAAAACCAGATAAGGGCAAGCTCATTTCTTCGCCTTGGGCTTGCGCTTCGGCCCTTTCGGACCGAGCGAAGAGACCGTTGCCGGGTCCGGTGTTTTGTCTTTGAACCGGCACAGGTCATCTATCGAACACATCCAGCATTTCGGCTTTCTCGCAACGCATGTGTAGCGCCCATGCAGGATCAGCCAGTGATGCGCGCCGAGTTTGAACTCATCCGGTGTTGTGCGCTCTAAACTCGCTTCCACTTGGTCAGGATCCTTACCGGGGGCGAGACCGGTGCGATTAGAGACCCGGAAGATGTGCGTATCGACCGCGATTGTAGGTTGTCCGAAGGCTTCGTTTAACACGACATTTGCTGTCTTGCGTCCGACACCCGGCAGGCGCACCAACTCGTCACGGGTTTGCGGCACTTCACCGCCAAAATCATCAATAATCATCTGACTGAGCGCGATGACATTCTTGGCTTTATTGCGCCAGAGCCCGATGGTTTTGACATGCTGCTCAACGCCTTTCAGCCCAAGCGCCAGCATTTTTTCCGGCGTGTCCGCGACCTTGAACAAACCTTTGGTGGCTTTGTTCACGCCGACATCTGTGGCTTGTGCCGACAGGGCCACCGCGACGACGAGAGTATAGGGGTTCACAAATTCAAGTTCGGTTTTTGGATCGGGCCGGTCTTTGGCCAGCCGTGCGTACAGCTCCGCGGCTTTTTCTTTGCCGAACGTGCGCGGGGCGCGTTTGCGTTTGGGTCTGGTCTGGACTGCAGTCATAGTCTGTCTCCTAAGCCAGAAGCGGTGGGCTGAACATCCGATTCTTGCGACGCAAAGCCACGCTTGCCATTTTCGAATGAGATCGGCCTATATGGGTCTCATGGAACCGACTGACCAAACTATCTATTTCGACGCGACCTTGACGCCGAACCGCTCGCTCAGCCCGCGCGCATTTACCCTCGTCATGGCCATCGTAGCTGGGATGAGCTTTGTGGCCGGGCTCGCCTTTGTGTCTATGGGCGCCTTTCCCGTGATTGGCTTTTTCGGGCTCGATGCTTTGATCATCTGGCTGGCCTTCCGCTACAGCTTCCGCAAGCTGAAACAAGAAACGCGGGTGCGGGTCACAGCCGAACAGATTGATCTTCTCCACGAACAACCCGGTCAGCCCGCGCGATCAGCGAGTTTGCCAACTGCATTCGCCCGTGTGCGGTTAGAGTTTCCAGACCGGCGACCCAGCGAGTTGAAGCTCGCGCATGGCCAAAAGGCCTGGGTGATTGGGCGATTTTTGACGCCCGCGGAACGCAAAAGCCTCAAAGACGCACTCGAAACGGCGATCTGGCGGGCGCAGAATGAGCGGTACCCCGCATAATCTTAAAAAAATGACGCATGCGTCATGGTTTTTTATTTCCGGATATGCTAAAGTGACGCGAACGTCACAGTTTTAGCGGCATGAAGACCGCGCGTCCGGAGGTCCAGATGGCAGACACACTAACCAAGATTCCCCATAATTTACAGCGCCCTGTGCTCTCAAAACGTGAGCCGCTCTTTGAAGGTTATATGAGAATGGGCGATCCTTTGCCGGACCTGTCCGCGGTCCCATTGGATGAGATGCATCTCCTTGATCCTGAGATTTGGCGCCAAGGGGGATATTGGGAATTGTTCCGTCGGATGCGCGAGCAGGACCCACTGCACTGGACGGAAGACAGCTTCGCCGGCGGGTATTGGTCGGTCACGCGCTACGAAGACATTATGAAGGTCGACATTGACCATAAGCGCTTCTCCTCCAGCTGGGAGCATGGCGGCATTGTCCTCGGAGAGCCCGTGGAAGACTTCGAGCTGCCGATGTTCATCGCCATGGACGAGCCGCGCCACTCGGAGCAACGCAAGACGGTTCAGCCAGCGGTTGCCCCGAATATGCTAAAAGAGTTCGAGCCGCTGATCCGCGAGCGGACCAAGCAAATTCTTGATGAAGTACCAGTTGGCGAACCTTTCGACTGGGTCGACACGGTCTCAATCGAGTTGACCACAATGATGCTCGCAACGCTGTTTGATTTCCCGTTTGAAGATCGACGCAAGTTAACGCGCTGGTCTGATGTCAGCACGAACCGTGAGAATCCAGACATTTGCCCCGGCGGTGAAGAACAGTGGCGCGAAGAGCTGCTTGAATGTCTGACCGCCTTCATGGAGATCTTTGAGCAACGCAAACAAGAGCCGCTCAAGAACGATCTGATCAGTCTTCTCGCGCATGGTGAGAAGACCAAAAACATGACGCCGATGGAATTGCTCGGCAATATGATCCTGCTCATCGTTGGCGGCAATGACACGACCCGGAACTCTATGACCGCGTCCGTTTACGGCCTCAACAAGTTCCCGGAAGAATATGCCAAACTGAAAGCTGATCCTTCGCTGATCCCGAACATGGTGTCTGAAGTGATCCGTTGGCAGACCCCGCTCGCTTTCATGCGTCGCACAGCCCTTGAGGATGTTGAGATGCACGGGAAGACGATCAAGAAAGGCGACCAGATCGCCATGTGGTACGTGTCCGGCAACCGCGACGAACGGTTCTGGGAAGAAGATCCAAATCGTTTGATCATCGACCGCAAGCAGGCGCGCAACCATCTGTCCTTCGGCTTTGGTATTCACCGCTGCGTCGGCAACCGCCTCGGCGAGCTACAGCTGCGGATCCTCTGGGAAGAGATTATGGACCGGTTTAGCCACGTTGAAGTGCTGGACGAGCCAAGCCTGACCTCAGGCGCATTCGTCAAAGGCTACACTTGGATGCCAGTCATCTGTCACCCAAAATAAGACTGCCAAAAATTACATAGAGCGCGCGTCTATTCCTCGCGCTCGATCATACCAGAGAGAAGCTGTCGCCCGCCATCTAGGGTGATGGCTTCTCCTGTAATGATGGCGCTGTTTGGATTGCTTAAGAACACAGCCGTCTCTGCAATCTCTTCGGCGAGAGAAGCCCGTCCCATCGGGGTGCGATCTTGCAACCAAGGCTCACGGCCCTCGGCGCGCGGGCGCAGCGCCACCACGGCATTCACCCGCACTGCTTCGTCCGCCAGCTCCACGGCAGCGGCTTTGACGATCCCCATGATCGCATGTTGCGACACGCTCTCGCTGAACCAGCCAGGCTGCGCCATTTTCGCCCCAAGGGAGAGAACAAAAGTAAAAGTTCCCGTCTGACGCGAGCGATCAGCTGCATTCTCCGTCTCGGGGCGCTCGGCAATTAATTCTGGGGTGAACACGCGCAGCGTTTGAACGGCGCCGCGGACCGTTTTCATCAGCACCGCTTCTAGATCATCCATTTCCAACTCGAGCAGACGATCTGGTTCGGGCAAGGCTGGGATGCAGACGACATTGTCGACAAAGCTATAGGTCTCGAGCGCGGCCGCCATCGCATTGCGCAAGCCGAGCTTGGTATGGGTGGCGCCGTGATGATAGGCGATTTTGTCGCCTGCGGTTTTGCGCAGCTCCTCCAAGACCGACGAATCTGGATCGACGGCAAGGACTGAGTGTCCCTCCTCGAGGAACCGGCGCGCGATCGCATCGCCCACCGTTTTCCCGAGCCCGATAATCAGGGTAACTGGTTTATCCATGGCCGTGCTCCCGCCCGCTTAAACTATGCGCTGAGGGAGCGATTTGCAGCCCGAAAAGCGCCTAACTGGCGCGTAGCATACCTATCTCTTCTTTAAGTCGAAGTTTCTGTCGCTTCAGATCTTTGATGATAATGTCATTGCCCGCCGGTCGTTTTTCTTCTTCGTGGATTTTTTCATCGATTTGCGCATGGCGCTTGCTCAGTTCTTCAATCCGACCTTGCAGTGACATAGGCACACTCCTTCTCTCTGAGATGACATCTGTGACTTTATGGCAACAGATAACCATAGGTTGATTGAGGAGTCACGGCATGTGCGCGAGGTTTTTCAAATACGCAAAATTCTTGCGCTGGTAGGCTCTAACGCGCCCGCTTTTTTTCATTTTTCCTTCGAAACATAGTCTCGTCTGCCTCAGCGATCAGGCTCGCCGCATCCCGTCCACGGCGCCAAATCACGGTTCCACAAGAGGCACCGAGATTGACTGATTCTATGCTCTCATTTTCGGCGTCGCGGACCACCAATCCGCCAATCATGGACTCCAGGCGCGCGGCCTTCATCTGCCCATCTGCATGTTCGGTATGGGTCAGCGCGATGCCAAACTCATCGCCGCCCAAGCGCCCGACAATGTCGCTCTGGCGTACATTATCGACCAGGCTCTCAGCGACGTGTTGGATGACCCGGTCTCCGGTCGCATGGCCAAACCGATCATTGATCAGCTTGAACCGGTCCAGATCGATAAAGATCAGACATAGCGGGGTCCCATAGCGCTCAGACAGAGATATCTCGCGGGTGAGTTCGCGCTCGAAAGCCCGGCGGTTGAAGATCGGGCAGAGCGTGTCGCGATCGGCGAGGCGTTCCGCGGTTTCCAGCTCTTGTTGCAGCCGGGCGCGGTCTTCTCGCAGGCTCAAGACCTCGCCGGCCAGAGCCTCGATGGCGGCGCGTAAATGAGGGGGCATAGACGCAGTCTCTAGACCGAGCGCAGCGATCAAGTCCTGGCGCGCCGCGCAACGCGCGTCATAGCGACGATCATAAGCGGCTTTGTCCAGCGACTCAGGCATAGCGACAGTGTAGCCGATACAGGCTGCGAAGCCCAGCCGTTCAACGGTTGACGCGGCAAGCAAGATTTTTATGTTGCGCGCTTTGAACGGGGGGACCTGATGGCCCAAACCTCGAACAGTGATGCTCCAGTCGTTGGCGTGATCATGGGAAGCCAGTCGGACTGGCCGATCATGGAAAAAGCCTGCGCAGTCCTAGAAGAGCTTGGCGTCGCTTATGCTGCGAAGATCGTCTCGGCGCACCGCACACCGGACCGGCTGTATGAGTATGCGAAATCGGCCAAGGCCAATGGCTTAAAAGTCATTATTGCAGGCGCTGGCGGCGCGGCGCATTTGCCGGGGATGACGGCTTCGATGACGCCGCTGCCGGTCTTGGGCGTACCGGTTCAATCTCGCGCTTTGAGCGGCATCGATAGCCTGCTCTCCATTGCGCAAATGCCAAAAGGTATCCCCGTTGGTACCCTTGCCATTGGCGAGGCAGGGGCGGCGAATGCGGGCATTCTCGCAGCCTCCATCATCGCATTAGAAGATGCGAGCGTGGCGGAGAAACTCGAGGCCTTCCGCGCTGCGCAAACCGCATCCATCCAAGAGATCCCAGGCGCATGAGCGCACTAAAAGCTGGCGCCACGATTGGCATGCTCGGCGGTGGGCAGCTTGGCCGCATGATGGCGAGCTCCGCAGCGCACCTTGGCTTTGATGTGTCTGTCTATTGCCCAGAAACAGACTGTCCCGCAGCCCGGGTAGCGGCAGCTCACGTGGACGGCGCCTATACGGACACAGCCGCGCTCCTGGCATGGGCCAAAACCTGCGACGTCGTCACTTATGAGTTTGAAAATGTGCCCGTCGAGGCGGCGCAAGCCTTGATCGATGCGGGCATCACGGTGCGGCCCGGCGCAAAGGCGCTCGAAGTCTCTCAAGACCGATGGGTCGAGAAGTCGTTCTTACGCGATTGCGGCATCGCCACAGCGGATTTTGCCGAGGTCAATGTCGCCAGCGATATCGAAGCACCGCTGGCGGAGTTTGGCGGGCAGGGCATCCTGAAGACCCGGCGCGACGGCTATGATGGCAAAGGCCAAGCGCGACTTGAGACCGGCGATGAATATGAAGCCGCTCATAAAGCGCTTGGGTTTGCGCCTTGTATTCTCGAAGCGATGATCCCGTTCGAGCGCGAAGTGTCGGTCATCATCGCGCGTGATGCGGTCGGTGACACGCTTTGCTACGATATTCCGCGAAATGAGCACGCCAATGGCATTCTAAAACGCTCCATCGTGCCGAGCGGACTATCTGATGACGTCACCGAGCGCGCCTTCGGGGCGGCGGCGTCATTGGCCGAAGCGCTCGGCTATGTCGGGGTGCTGGCGCTGGAATTCTTCGTGCTGGAAGACGGCAGCTTGCTCGCCAATGAGTTCGCGCCGCGCGTCCACAATTCGGGCCATTGGACGCCAGAAGCCTGCGCAACAGGCCAGTTTGAACAACACATTCGCGCCGTCGCCGGATGGCCGCTCGGCCCGGTCACGCGCTTCCATGATGTCGAGATGCTCAACTTACTCGGCGAAGAAGCGCTCGTGCCGCCAGAAGTTTTAGCAGCGGATGGCGTGCTGACGCTGTATGGAAAACGCGATGCGAAGCCTGGCCGCAAAATGGGCCATTTGGTGCGGCGACGCTCTTAGCTTGGACGCTTTTGCTCGGTCCACTCGCGGGCCGGGAAGCTCAAAAACACTGCGCGTTTCGCTTCTACTCGCGCGCGCGCCAAGCTGTCCAAGATCAAGCCACAAACCGCCAAGATGCTTGCCGTAATCACCATGCCGGTGGCCAAGATCGCCGTCGGAAAGCGCGGCACCAATCCCGTCTCGACATAGGTCACGACCAGCGGCGCAGCGAGCAGACAGGCCAGCACAACCAGGCCAGCTCCGATCGCGCCAAAGAAAGATGCCGGCCGCGTTTCTTTTGCCAGCGTCGCAAACATGCCGAGTATGCGAAACCCGTCTCGGAAGGTGCGCAGCTTCGAATGGCTATCGTCTGGGCGTTCCCCATAATGGGTTGGGCGCTCCAGCGTTGGAATACCAAGCTGACTGCAATGAACCGACATTTCGGTCTCGATCTCAAACCCGCTCGACACGGCTGGGAAGGATTTGGCAAACCGGCGCGTAAACACGCGGTAGCCAGAGAAGATGTCGGAGAATTGCTTGCCGAATAGGCGGCCATAAATCTTATTGAACAGCTTATTGCCAAAGGCATGGCCCTCGCGGCCGGCATCCTTAGTGACATTGGCGCGGGTGCCGACGACCATGTCGACATGATTGCGCTTCAGCAGTTCGATAAGGGTTGGCGCGACACTCGCATCATAGGTGTCGTCCCCATCGACCATGAGATAGATGTCTGCCTCGACGTCCGAAAAGATCCGGCGCACGACATGGCCTTTGCCTTGGCGACGTTCGCTGCGCACAATCGCGCCGGCATCGCGCGCGATCTGGGCGGTATTATCGGTCGAATTATTGTCGAAGACATAGATGGCGGCTTCAGGCAGCGCGGTTTTGAAATCGGCGATCACTTTCGCGATCGTCACCGCCTCATTGTAGCACGGAATGGTGACTGCGACGCGCGGCTCTGCGGTCTCATTTTGCGGGCGCGGTTCGGTTCCTCCGAAGACGGGACGCATGGCTTCAGCCTTTCAGTAACCTCACTATGCGATAGCGCCTCTATACTTAAGGACGCGTAAGGCTGAGGCGGCAAATTACTAATGGGATCTTCATTTTCTCCCCCTGAACACGGGCTTCGCGATGGTAAATGGTTGGTCTGGGCCGTGGCGCTTGCCTTTCTCGCTTTGCTGTCACTGCGCATCCCAGATATCTTTGCTGGCGTGATGCCTGGCGCAGATGACTTGATGCGCATCCAGCAGATCCGCGACCTGCTCGGGGGACAAGGCTGGTTCAATGTTGATCAGTCCCGCATGTTAACCCCTGAGGGCGGCAACATGCATTGGTCGCGTCTGCCGGATCTCTTCATTGCTGGCGTGATTTTGGTGACAGAGCCGTTCTTGGGGCGCGATGTCGCTGAGAAGCTCGCCGTCAGCCTCTGGCCGTTAGTTCTGCTTGCAGCCGTGTTATCGCTCCTCGCGATAATCCTGCGGCGCCTGGGTGCAAACACCGCGGGGCAGGTCTTCGCCCTGGTTTTCTTCGCGACTTCAGCGGGCGTGTTTAATTTCTGGCCGGGCCGGATTGACCATCATGGCCTCGTCGTGACGCTCTCGCTGCTCGGCTTTGCCGCCATCGCCTCTCCTGGCCTCTCCGCGCGCTCAGGCGTGGTCCTCGCCTTCGCCGTCACCGGCATGATGACCGTTGCGCTTGAAGGTCTGCCTTATGTCGCGGGACTGATCGCGATCATGGCGCTGTTCTGGATCGTGCGCGGTCATCGAGAAGGTGTACGCTTCGCTGCATTTGGTCTCGCGCTTATGGGCTTTTCGACCTTGTTCTTTGTCTTTGATGCACCGGGCTTTAGCCCACGGCGAATGGTTTGCGATGCCTATGGCACACCGCACTGGGTCGGGTTCCTCGTCGGCGGCGGACTGTTCACCTTGCTCGGCATTTTCGGCGGCGCGCTCGACACGTGGGTGAAGCGCCTCGTGATTGGCACCCTCGCAGGCGGGCTCACTCTGGCCGTCATCGTCGCTGTAAACCCAGCCTGTTTGGGCGATCCTTATGCCGCGGTGCCAGAATCGGTTCGTCTCGCCTGGCTGAACATGGTCCGCGAGGCCAAACCGCTGTCTGTTCTTCTCTCGGATGAACCAGCGCGCGTTGTCTGGGTGTTTGGGTTTCTCGCGGCTGCAGCTGTGGCGACGGTAATCATGATGATCACAGCTGCACCAAGCGAGCGCCTGTTGCGGGTTGGATATGTGCTTTTGCTGGCGCTCTCGATTGTCGCCACGGTTTGGCAGGTTCGAGGCCAGTCTTTCTCGCACGTTTTTGCTGCGATCGCCGCCGGTTGGGGTGCCGGATATTTATTCTCCCGCTGGCGTGAGCAGGGCGGGCCGCAGCCGCTTCTGATCTTCGCGGCGGGCGCTTTCGCCCTTTCACCATTGACCTGGGAGACCCTTTCAACTCGTTTCGCAAAACCGCTTGCCTATGAAGATGCGAGCGCGAGGCACAATTTGAGCTGCACCAAGCCGGAAGCCTATGCTGACTTGGTTGATCAACCTCCCATGCGGATCCATGCGCCGGTGATCTTAAATGTCTGGATCGTTTCTCGTACCCCGCACAGCATTTTCGCGGGCCCCTATCATCGCAACATTGCGGGCATTGAGCGGCTGACAAATGTCTATATTGGCAGCGCCGATGAGGCCCGCGATCAGCTTATCGAGACGGGCGCAACCCACCTGCTTTATTGCCGCGGATTAAACGAAACCAATCGCTATGAGCTAATCTGGCCAGACGGGTTTGCGGCTGAGCTCAACCGGGATGAGCTGCCAGATTGGTTGGTTCCCGCAGATGATCTCACCGAGACTGAGGGCACAGTTCGATTGTACCGTATTCTCCCGCCCGGCGCGTGAGGTGAGGTCTCAATGACAGTGGCGCGCACAGCGTTGACCCTCCATTCGGTTTGCGCCAAAGGAGGCCATGACAAAACAAAAAACTCCCGAAACAATAATAAATGAGCTGGAAAAGCTCTATTCCGAAGCCGTCCAAGCCCTGAGCGCAGCGCTCCAGGACTATTTGAAAGACGGCAAGACCCCCGATGAAGACGCCCGCGCTAGGGGTGCGTTTTGCTATCCCGAGCTGATCATCCGCTACAATCCGGATGGTCCGCCGCCACCAATTTCACGAGCGTTCGGAAAGATGTCGGAACCCGGCACCTATTCGACCACCATCACGCAGCCTGAATTCTTTCGTCGATATCTCGCCGCACAAATTGGACTTTTGCTCCGCGACTATGAAGTTGAGGTCGAGGTCAAACGCTCGACCATGGAAATCCCTTACGGCTATGTCTGGGATCAGGCCCAAGCGGATGGCTTAGACGAGATCAATCCGGCGGAACTCGCCAAATGGTTTCCGTCTCCGCAGCTCAGCGACATTGGCGATGAGATCGCGGACGGCGAATTGTTCGAACCCTATGACAATCGTCCGCTGGCGCTTTTCGATGCCCTCCGAACTGATTTCTCGCTGAAGCGCCTGCAGCACTATACCGGCACTCCGGTGGCGCATTTTCAGCGCTATCTTCTGTTCACAAACTATCACCGCTATGTCGACGCCTTCGTCGATTGGGGGCTTGAGCAACTCCAGTCTGGCGGGCGCTATAAAGAGCTTTCTGTGGCTGGTGGCATCGTCGTGGACGCCGAGACGGAGAATGCGCGCGAGCTGATCGACAATGCCCCATGGCGCCGGTTCCAAATGCCCGCCTATCACCTGACTGCCGAAAACGGCGCCGGCATTACCCTGGTCAATATCGGGGTCGGTCCCTCCAATGCGAAGACGATCACTGACCATCTCGCGGTCTTGCGTCCAGAGTGTTGGATCATGGTTGGCCATTGCGGTGGACTTCGCCATAGCCAGACCATTGGCGACTATGTCCTCGCCCACGCCTATTTGCGGGATGACCATGTGCTGGACTCCGTCCTGCCGCCAGACATCCCTGTGCCGCCCATCGCTGAGGTGCAAGTCGCCCTGCAGGAAGCCGCTGCAGACATTACAGGCGAGGCTGGCGAAGCCCTCAAGAAACGCCTCCGGACCGGGACTGTGGTCACCACGGATGACCGCAATTGGGAGCTGCGCTTCACCGATAGCGCCAAGCGTTTCAACCAATCCCGGGCCATCGCGATCGATATGGAAAGCGCCACCATTGCCGCCAACGGGTTTCGCTTGCGCGTGCCCTATGGCGTCTTGCTCTGCGTTTCGGACAAGCCGCTGCATGGCGAGATCAAGCTCCCCGGCGCGGCGAATAAATTCTACGAGAAATCCATCGGGCAGCACCTACAAATCGGGGTTGCGACCTTGGAGAAGCTCGCGAGAGAAGGCGCGCCACTACATAGCCGCAAACTTCGCGCCTTTGATGAGCCGCCCTTTAGATAGGGTGAGCCTAAATGTCGAAGTTTGATATCTTACGGACCCTTTCTGGATGGTTCTGGTTGATGGGGCGGGATGCCGCGCGGCTCATTCCGGTCGGTTTGCTCTGGTTCGGGTTGGTCTATGCCTTCTACTCTCTAGACTCCTCATTCGGTTTGCCGACGGGACTATTTCCCATACTTGCCTCAATGGGGGTCGAACCATTCTTGATTGGGGTTTGTTCCTGGATGGCGTTGCAGGATCAGAATGTGAGCTTGCAGAATGCCATCAACCACACAATCGGCCGGTTTTGGAGCGTCGTTTTCGTATACGTTCTAGCCTTGCTCGGAACGGGTCTAGGTTTCTTATTCCTGATCATTCCTGGACTTGCGTTGTCGGCGCTTTGGATTGTTGCGATGCCCGTCTTATTGGCGGAAGGTAAAGGGCCAATCGATGCGTTACGGCAGAGTTTTATCATTGTCAGGAAAACATTTTGGCCCGTATTCGCGCTTGTGATGATCCTATTGGTTGGGGCCTTCATTTTGTCTGTTCTACTCGATTTTTCGACCGGAGGTTTTGATGACACGGTCCCGGTGTTTTGGTTGGTCTCGGAGTCCCTTTCGAGCGCGGCCATTGGGATTATGTCAGCCTATTTGAGCGTGGCGATATACCGTGAGCTGACCTTTGATCAAAAGCACGACGTTTCGGTGTTTGATTAATCGAACTTGGCGTAGAGTGAACGTGGACATCTATCCATTTGAGCCCTAATCGGCCCTGTCGATCAAATGAGGCGCCCCATGCGAGACCGTGTGAAATCGTTCGATAATGTTCGAAACTTCAGAGACTTTGGCGGCTATCAAGGGGCAGGCGGGAAGATGATTCGGACCGGCGCACTGTTCCGGTCTGCGCAATTTGGCGAGGCGAGTCCGGCCGACCTCACGGCGCTGGACGCCTATAATATCAAAGTCCAGGCTGATCTTCGCCGCCCGGACGAACGCGAGCGTCATGGCCATCGCTGGCCGGTCGATGGTGTGCACGTCATCTCCAGTGAGAAAGGCTCTGCTAAGCAGGCCCCGCACGTTCGGTTCATGACCGAAGTTGCTGTCGATGCGGAACAAGCGCGCGATTGGATGACCGATTATTATCGCGAAGCCCCGTTCAAGGAACAGCATGTCGAGACCTATTCGGCTTGGTTTGTCGCTTTGGCAAATCTCGAAGACGGCGAAGCCGCAGTGGTCAATTGCGCAGCCGGCAAAGACCGTACCGGCATTCTGTGCGCCCTGACGCATTTCGTCTTAGGTGTCGATCGCGACACGATTTTTGCGGATTATGAGCTGACCAATGAGGCGGCCAATGTCGCTGAACGACTGCCCGAAGCAGCGCGTCAGTTCAACGCCTATATCGGCAAAGACTATCCTGATGAGGTCTATCACCCCTTTGTCGGGGTCCACGCTGACTTTTTAACAGCGGCGCTCGAGAGCATTGTCGCCAAAGCCGGCGGCATAGACGCCTATCTTGCCGACACGCTCAAAGTCGGCGACCGGCAGGTCAAAGCCTTGCAGGAAAAATTCTTGGTCTAGCCCGCAGATCAATTCTCGCGTGAGGCCCTTGATGCGTTGATCTGCTTGGGCCAATCGGGAGGCATGACTGATATTGTTCGCCTCAGCGCGGTCCAAGCCGCGCCCGCTCTGTTCGATAAGCAAGCCAGCTTAGAGATTGCCCTTAATTGGATCGACAAGGCGGCTAAAGACAAGCCCGACGTCATCGCGTTTGGGGAAGCCTGGTTGCCGGGCTATCCGTTCTTCATCGACAGCCCTCTGTCAGATACCTGGTGGGACGCGGCGGCAGAGCTATTGAAAAATGGGGTCCGCTTGGATGGCCCTGAAGTCGCTGCGCTTTGCAAAGCCGCGGCGCGGGCAAAAGCCGATCTCGTCATTGGCGTTAATGAACTTGATCCGCAAACTGAGGCGACGCTCTATTGCACGATGCTGACCATTGGGCGCGATGGGTCCATATTAAACCGGCATCGGAAACTGAAGCCCACCCATCACGAACGCTCTGTCTGGGGCGATGGCGATGCAAAGGGCCTCGCACCCGTCACGCGAGACTGGGGGCGGCTCTCTTCGCTCAATTGCTGGGAACACAATGCCGTCCTGCCGGCCTATGCTTTGATGGCGCAAGGCGTCGATGTGCACGTTGCTGCTTGGCCGGGACGGGAGCCGGAAGAGGCGCCGAGCCAGCCGGTCTGGGCGCGCCAGCTGCTTTTAAGCCGCGCCTTTGCCAGCCAAGCTGGAGCTTGGGTCATCTGTTCTGCGGGTCTGCGCATGAAGGCGGATGTCCCAGAACGGTTCCAATCGCTGTATGAGTTTGATCACAATGGTGGATCCGCGATCATTGACCCGCGCGGCGAAGTCGTCGCCGGGCTTTTGCGCGATGAAGAGGGCATTCTCACTGCGGAGGCGGACTTGGCGCTCGCAAGGGCGTGCAAAGTCGCGAGCGATCCCGCTGGGCATTATTCGCGGCCGGACCTCTTTAAATTAGAGGTCGATGGCCGCGAGATTTATCCAGGTGATCGCGGTTAGCTGTCGCTCAGCTGCTTTGCCAGCTTCGAGGCAAACCGTCGTGACGCGCGATTGGCGTCAGACCAAGTATGGGCGGGAATGACATCGCGAATATCATTTTCAAACCACTCATATTCTTGCGTGGCGATGACATTTCCTTCGGCGTCATAAACCGTGCCGACAAGCTCCATGCCGCCAATTGAGATTGAACGAAGGGCATCCAGGCCTGGGCGCTGAGACAATTGTTCAAAGGTTGGGCGATTGGGTTTGGCATCGACAATCTCAATGTCGACGCGGGCTGGGCTGACGCCCGCTTTGTTGAAAGCACGGTCGAGATCTTCGATGATTTCCTCGGTCAGAAACTCGCCTTCGCGTTCGCCATAATTGTCTGTCAGCTCTTCAGCGAAATCCTCGCTATAAGTGACAGCCACTTCTGTAGCGGCCGCTGTTGGAAGAATGGCCAGAGCGCCAATCGCAGCAAAGATGGTTTTCATGAGCACACTCCTATCGCGGGTTTAGAACAGAATGGAATATAGGGTCATACGCCATTCTGTTCCAATCACATGCCCGAGAGGGTCAGATTAAACTGTGTCCACAAACACAATCTCTGCGTCCTCAAGCCCCTTCAAAGTCAGGGTCGCCGCGCCGGTGATTGCGGCTCCATCGCGGGCCTTGAGCACCTCGCCATTCAGTTCAATCGATCCAGCCGCGAGGACGAGATAGCCGTAGCGACCATCTTTGACCTCATAGTCGAGGCTTTCTCCGGCTTTCAAAGTCGCCCCCAGGACAGCGGCGTTCTGACGGATCGGGAGGGCGTCGGCCTCTCCGCGTCCGCTGGCAAGCACGGCCCATTCGCCGGAGCGATCAGCTTTCGGGAAAGCCTTCGCGCCCCAGTCTGGCGCCCCGCCATTTTCAGCCGGTTCGATCCATAGCTGGAAAATGGTCGTGTCTTCCGACTCTGCATTCCACTCGGAATGTTGAATCCCACTGCCTGCACTCATGACTTGGACATCGCCAGCTTCAGTCCGGCCCTTATTGCCCATGGAGTCTTCGTGCGTAATGGCACCTGTGCGAACATAGGTGATGATTTCCATGTCGCGATGGCCATGTGGCGGGAAGCCGGTCTTTGGCTGGATGGTGTCATCATTCCAAACCCGCAGCTTGCCATGCCCCATGCGGTCAGGGTCAAAGTAATGCGAGAAAGAAAAGTGATAGTGTGCGTTCAGCCAGTCATTCTGAAACGTACCAAGGTCGGAAAAGCGTCTGATCTCAATCATGTAAGCCTCCTTTAGAGTTGCGTTGCACAGAAGGTGGCGCCGCCCAGGATTTCCAGTAGATCAGCCGGTTTGAATTCAATTATGCAATTTCTGAATGGATCGCCGCCGCATACAAAAACCCCGCCGTGAAGCGGGGTTTTCAACGCTCTTAAACAGGTGCCCGGTGCGTCGGGCGTCCAGGGAGGAGCGCTTATCGGATGCTCACAGATGCGCCGCTGGACGTGTCTTTCTTGACCGTCTGAGGGCTGCCCATAACGACAATCGATGACCCGCTTGAGGCATCCACATCTAGGCTGTTGGAAGCATAAACGCTGATTGAGGAGCCGCTGGAAGCATCTACTTTGGCATTATTGCATTCCAAGCCTTTGAGCGAAATGTTCGAGCCAGAGGAGGCGTCGAGATTTAGGGCGTCGCAGGCGCCATCCATGCTGATCGAAGACCCACTTGAGGCATCGACCGAGAGGTTGCCGGCCACAACGCTGCCTTTGAACGAAGCGCCAGACGCGGTGTCTACAGAGCTGAGATTAGGCGAGCTCGCATAGACCGTCACGCGGGGCCCATAGCGGCCCCATTTTGCGCCGCTGCGTTTCTTGGCGACGAGCGTGCCATCGTCGACTTCAATTGAGATTTGGTCCCAGCTTCCGCGCTCGAGTTTTGCTGTCACAGAGGCGTTCGGGTCTTGGGTGTAGACCATAGCGATGCCGCTACCGACCTCGATTTCGTCAAAGTTTGCAGAGCCAAAGTCGCGGGTCTCGGGCGCGGAGACGCCTTCATAGTCTTCGCCCTTTTCGGTGAAGCGCATGATGGGTTCAGCGCGTTCCGCGTCGGCTTCCGCTTGCGCGACCATGAGCTCGACTTGGCTTTCCCAGCGAGAGGCATTGGCTTCTGCCCAAGCTTCGATGCGGGGCTCCATTTCGTCGGCCCAGCGCTCTGCATTTTCTTCGACGAGCTCGCCCCAGCTTTCCATTTCATCGCCCCAGGCTTCCATTTTGGCTTCCCATTCGGCGAATTCCGGTGTGCCTTCTAGTGCCTGAATTTCATCCGTGTCGAAGGACATGTGGAAGTGTGAGCCTTCTTGTTCGAACTCGATCCCGGCCAGCGGCGGGAGCGCAGGCATGGGCGGCATTGGCGGCAGATCCGTCATGTCAAAGGAGAAGGTCTCGCCATCAATCGTCACATCAAAGCTAAAGGACTCGTCGCCATTAAAGACCATGACCTTTTCGATCTCTTTGGATTTAGACTGCTCGGTCTCGGCCGCGCCATCGAGTTCCTGAGCGACCGAAGAGGTGCACGAAGCGGTGGCGAAGATCGCGCCAGCGCCGAGCGTGACGGCAAGGGCGCCGCCCATCAATCGGCTGCGAAGTGTGGGAGTAGGGTGCGTCATCATTATTAGTCTTTCTTTTATGGGATGAGCGAGGGTTAGGCTTGCCGCTGCGATGCGGCGATCTGAAGGGCGGGCCAGGCGAGCGGCTTTGACCAGGGTCCGGCCATAAGCGGCAGGAGAGAGTTTCGCGCGGGAGATCACGTCCGCGTCGCAAGCCGCTTCTTGATCGGTGCGGAACGCTTTCAAGGCGATGTGCGCGAGTGGATTAAACCATTGCGTGGCGGCGACAATGCGAGCCGCTTGGAAGGCCCAGAGGTCGCGGCGCTTCAGGTGCATCAGCTCGTGGACCAAGGCGTCGCGGCGTTCAGCGACATCATAATCTTCCTCAAACCACATTGGCAGCAGAATGACGGGATCTTTGAGGCCAGTGACCAAGGGGCCGCTGCACAGCAAGCTCGCCCGGACGTCTGGGATGCGCTTGATCCCGAGCTGTTTCGCGATGCGATGGGTTTGCGCAACTGTGTCTTCATCCGCCGCATCTGAGTCTGCCTCAATCAAGGCGAGGAATTGGCGTTGCTGATACAGCGAGCGACCAAGCCAGAGGACCATCCCGGTTATCCAGACACACGTCAGGATCAGGGGAGCCTGGGCCAGGATGGCCTCTAGCAAGCTTGTTCCAGCCGGGGCCGTTGTCGCCATATCGGGCGCCACCAGCGTGGTATATTCAGGGATCGGCGCCGGGGCGACGCCGGGCTCAGGGACCGCGCCAGCGAGCGGGCTAAACTCTGTGGTCGAGATGAAGGCCTGTCCGGTTGGCGCGTCTGAGGCCGATGCCGGTGGGGTGCGATTGAACCCGAGCAAACCCGCGAGCGACCAGTTGCCTGGCAATGGCGGTGTCACAAAGCGGGCCAAAGGCAGGGCCCATAAAAGGTAAGCGGCCTTGGCCCCATAGCGTTTCGCAAATGGTTTGCGGATCACCAAAACCAAGAGGACTAAAAGGCCAACGGCGAGCGTGGTGAGGATGGCATCCTGCACAAAGGGGTGAAATTCAGTCCAGCTCATTGCTTCAGTCTCCCCAACAGAGCTTCGAGTTCTTCGATATCGTCTTCGCTGAGCCCGCGGGCATCAGCGAGTTGCGCCACCAAGGGCGCGGCGCGGCCACCAAACAGCTTGTCGATCAGCTGTCCGGCTTCTTTCTTTTGATAGTCACGCTTCGCGATGAGTGGGCGATACAGATAGCGACGCCCCTCGGCAGCCGTATCCAATGCGCCTTTTTCGACCAGTCTGGACAGAAGCGTTTTAACGGTGCGCGGGCTCCAATCCTGCTCACCGTCTAGCGCATCAACAATTTCCGATGCGCCAATCCCGGGCCGTTTCCACAGCACGTTCATGATTTCCAATTCGGCCGGAGTGATTTGTAGGCTCATCATCTCACCTTAGTGACTACAAGTGTGGTCAATATCGATGACTACAAATGTGGTCAATAGGGAAATTGTGACTCTTTTGTTATTTTTTGGGTCACCTGTCTGCGGCGAAGATCGGCGAACGGATCACTGACCGGTTAAACGCGCCCGTGGTTCGTCGCTTGGAGCCGGCTGCGCGCCGGGGGCTTGTGGCCGGGCCGTGGCATCGATGCCAATGGTCTCAGCCACCAGATAAAGCGGTCGCCCTTTGACCTCGGTAAAGATGCGCCCGAGATATTCGCCGATGACACCAATGCCGATCAGCGAAATGCCATTGAAGAAAAGAATGACGCTCATCAGCGAGGCATAGCCCGGCACATCGAGCCCAAAGATCACAGTCTTCGCGACGGTCCAGGCAAGATAGGCCATCGCCAAAAGGCTAACGCCAAAGCCAAGATAAGACCAAACGCGCAAAGGAAGGGACGAAAAGGAGGTGATGCCATCCAAGGCAAAATTCCAAAGCTTCCAATAATTCCACTTGGTCTCACCAGCCGAACGAGACTCCCGGTCATATTCGACGGTTTCGGCTTCATATCCGACCCAAGCAAACAGACCTTTCATGAAGCGTGAGCGCTCTGGCAGGCGCTTAATCGCGTTCACCACTTCGCGGTCCATCAGCCGGAAGTCGCCGACATTTTGCGGAATGCGCGGATGGGTCAATTTGGAAAAGAGCCAATAAGCGCCATTCGCGGTCAGGCGCTTTAGCCAAGAATCTGAAGACCGATCGCGGCGCTTGGCTAAGACCACTTTCGCCCCGGCCCGCCATTTCGCCATCATCAGCGGGATGACTTCTGGCGGATCTTGCAGGTCGGCATCAATTGGAATTACGGCATCTCCGATCGCGTGATCCATGCCTGCGGAGAGCGCGATCTCTTTGCCGAAATTGCGCGAGAGATTGACGACTTTAATTCGCGGGTCGGTTTCCGCAGCTTGCCGCAGTCGGGCCAGCGTGAGGTCGCGGCTGCCATCATTGACGCAGATGATTTCATAAGACGGCGTGACCGTCTGAAGCACCGATTGCACGCGGTCAAAGAACCCCGCCATGGCTTCTTCTTCATTATACATCGGCACGACGATAGACAGGGTCGGCATATCAAAAGCTCGTTTCATCATGACTGCAATCTACGCGATAGAAGTTGCGAAACTGTTCTTCTGGCCCCGGCGGCGGCGATAGACCACTAGGCCACCCCAAAATAGAGACGCCAGGATAGCGAAAAAGCTAATTCCGGACCCAATGCGTTGCGGAACGGTCTCAATAAGGGTCAAATTCACGCTTGTTGGACCGGCAGGAAGGGTCGCTTCCAAGACGCCGAGATCGCTATTGGTCCGCAATTCTAAAGGCGTTCCATCGGACAGTTCCGCGCGCCAGAAGGTCCAAGCCGAGAGCGGAATTCGAACGTTCGCCGCTTGTGGCAGATCAGTGACGAGCGTCATGCGCTCATTGATATGCGGGATCAGAACCGCGCCAGGCGCATCTCTTTCAAACGCCTCCAAAGCGGCCAAATAACCGAGCCGCATCTCTTCGAAGAACATGAGATAGCGTTCAGCATTATTGTCTTCCTCCGTGACGTCGGCGCGGAAGCGTTCAAGCGCGAGTTCGATAAAGCGCGGCGGGATGTATTCCGGCGGCGCGACGGGCAAGAACTCTTCTGTCTGTCCCCATCCTTGGGCGGTGACTTCAGACGATTTTTGCAGCGGCGCTAAATAGGCGAAGAACAAAGCGAAGGTGCCAAACACAGCGATGAGTCGCGAGCGCATGGCGGTCTTGTCGCCCCAATGGCGCGCGAAATTGCGCATGATGACAATCGCTGAGAGCGCAATGGAGAGATCCGCCAGCACCATGCTGCGATATGGGAACTGAACCTTATTGATGATCCAGAACTTCCAAACCGGATAGGACAGAATGGACATTAAGAAGAGCACCAGCAGGCTCGGCACGACCGCCCACATAAAGAGCGAAGCGCGCTCTGTCTTACCATAAAGAATGCTGCCTGCCGCTATGGCGGTGAATACGGCGAGGAAGAGCGGCCATTTATAAAGGTTCGCCTCATACGGATCATTCTCTGGCAGGCCGTCAAAGAACAGCCATTTGGTCGCGTCATAATAACTTGTGTACAGCATCTCAGAGGACACGGTGTCCAAGAGCGCCAGGGCTGGTAGCCAATAGATCGCGCTTAAGCCAGCGCCCAGGAGTCCCCAAGGCGCAAACCGCAGGATCAACGCGAACCGGGCGCGCCAGTAGCTTTCTCGCGTAAATGCCGCCCAAAGAATGCAAACCGCCAAGAGATGTCCAATCAAGAGCGTGGTCGGCAAATGGGTCAGGGCCATTGCAGTGAACGTCGCTGTGAACAGGACCCCGCCTTTATTCTCTTCAATCAGTTTGGTGACCGAAAGCGCAAGCAGCGGCAAAAGCGCGAGCGCTAAAACTGTTCCCACCGTCTGCGCCACATACCAAGTGACGAGATAATGCATCGGCAAAAAGACATAGAGGATCGCGCCAAAGCCAGCCCATGCGGGCTTAAAGAAGCGGCGAGCAAAGATGAAGAAGGTCACGCCGGAAAAGATCATCATCCAGGCGGCAGAAACGGAGAAGGTCTGGCTGGTCGTGCAGCCGGGACAAACCGCTTCGCCAAAGGTTGCGGTGAACCAAAACGGCATAGGGCCATAGAAATAAAAGTCGGCGCCGCCCATGCCATACCAAAGGTCGGGTAAGAAACGCGGATAGAGATCGCCCTGCCAAAACGCGTTCCGAAACGCTTCGTACCAGGAGAGATTATAGTGGAAAGAGGCGCCTTGAACGGTGCCGGTCGTGAAATGGAAAGCAAGCAGTCCCAGGCTCAAAATTGAGGCAAGTGTGGCTAAGCGCCAGTGCTGTGTCAGCTGTGCGGTCATTCTACAGGTCCACCATCTCCAGGGAGAAAGGGTTACCGCATTGAGATTAATTTTCGTTTTAGAGCAGGGGGTCGCTAGCTAACATCATCATCACTGGGCTTTACCATTTCGACTTTCAGCGTCGACCCGGGCGTGATCAAAACGTCTTCATGGCGCAGCGGGATATCGATGCCAGCTTCAACGAACCGGTCCCAAATATTCAGCATGACCGCAGATGAGACATTGGAGACGCCATTTTGCGGATCATTGATCCAAAACCGGACTTCTAGCTCAACCGCTTCATCGCCAAATTCCATGACGAGGCATTTGGGTGCTGGATGGGTCAACACGCGGTCGGTTTCTGACGCGCCTTTTTCGACGAGCTCAACCGCCTGGCGAAGGTCGGTTTCATATTCCACACGCAGCCGCCGTTTCACCCGGACTTCTTTATTGGAATAGGACCAGTTCACGACCTTATCAGTGAT
Source organism: Pseudomonadota bacterium (assembly GCA_038529885.1). Taxonomy (GTDB): domain Bacteria; phylum Pseudomonadota; class Alphaproteobacteria; order Caulobacterales; family Hyphomonadaceae; genus Henriciella. The sequence continues at coordinate 391 of JBCBDI010000008.1, read as the reverse complement.
CAGCTGCTCGTTCGGAATGAGGTGCTCTTTGCCATCTCGTGTGATCACTGAGGCATATCGCAGCCCGAGCGATTTCACGACGCCATAGGTCTCGTCTACTTCGATCACATCGTCCGGTTTGATCGAGCGGTCGGTGAGCAGAATGACCCCCGAGATGAAATTGGCGACGATCTGCTGCATGCCAAAGCCGAGGCCAACACCAATCGCGCCGCCCAAGACTGCAAGCCCTGACAATGGAATGCCAAGTCCCGCCATGGCAAGGAGCGCAGCCCCAAAGAACAGGCCGACCTGAACGGCATTGCCCATTAGGATGCGGAGCGATGGTTCCACTTGCGGCAGTTCGTCGACCCGCGTTTTCAATCGCTTGGCGAGCCAATTGGCGGCGAACATA
>JBCBDI010000007.1:4444-24621 GCA_038529885.1 Pseudomonadota bacterium | reverse complement strand
GCATTCATGCTCGATCATGCTGGCGGAGCCTTATCTGCCGATATGGCACTGGCGGCAGAACTGCACATTTTGCTGTCTGAAACAGGACACGACACTGCCGATATTTGGCACGCGGCGCGCTGCGCTTTGGGCCCAAACACAACAAAAAATGGCACGTGCGAGCACGAATTCCTCCCAGAAGCTTTGGAGCTCGCGCGCAGCGACTTCCAAACCACCCCATGGAAAAAAGGCCTTTCCGGCGTGCACTATGCCAAACGCGGCAAAGGCAAGGGCAAACTGATGCGGCTCGATCCCGGCCAATCGGCCCCGGAACATAGCCATAGCGCGCTTGAGGCTACGATCGTCTTGAAGGGCCAATTTGAAGACGGCCACGGTGTCTATTCCAGGGGCGATATTGTCCTTGGGCGACCAGGCGTACGTCACCGGCCTGCCGCGCATGGCGATGAAATGTGCATTTGCTACGTCGCCCAAGAGCCGCTTCCGTTCTGGAGACTGAGCTAATGACACGTGCTGCTCTATTGGGGGCTGCGGCGCTTCTGGTTGCGCCTTTCGCTGCAACTGATGAGATCGCGACCAACGTTTCGCTGCCAACACCTTGGATGGCGAGCGATGGAGATGTCATCGACTTTGAAGTATTGCGCAAAGGCAAACCTTTCGGGCGGCACATCTTATCGTTTGATCGCCAAGAGGATGGCAGTCTGCAAGTCACGACAGATGTCGATTTGCAGGTGAAGTTCGGACCGATCACGGCCTTCAAATACCGGCTCGACAGTGTAGAGCGCTGGGAAGACGGCAAATTGGTTGGCCTGAACGGCGCGTCTAATAATGATGGCCGCAAGGGCAAAGTTTCAGCTGAATCGGATGGCAGTGAGCTGATCGTTGAGAGCACCAAATTTGAAGGGGCTTTGCCGCTCACAACTATTCCTTCAAGTCATTGGAACCGCTTGCAAGTCTATCAAGAGCAGATGCTCTCGACTGAGACAGGCGAAGTGCTCGATATCGAAGTTGAAGTGATCGGCGACGATACAGTTTCAGTGGGCGGCGAAATGGTGGATGCCACGCATTATCGCCTGAAATCAGATCTCACGGTTGATCTTTGGTATGACAATCAATCGCGCTGGGTGAAGCTCGCCTTCGAAGTGCGCGGTCAAGATATCGAATACGTGCTGAACGCGCTTTACTAAGCGCGCTTCAGCGTGAAGTGGCCGACATTGATGCGGCCATTGTCGAAGCCGGCCTCGCAATAGCTCAAGTAAAAGCGCCACATTCTGCGGAAGCGCTCGTCAAAGCCGTGCGCTTGGATCTGGCCCCACTTCTCTTCAAACGCTTTCGCCCAGATGCGCAGCGTTTTGGCATAGTCGGGTCCGAAATAGTGGGTGTTCTGAACCGACAGACCGGCATCCAGGACCTGTTCGCGCAAGGCGAGTTCGCTCGGCAACATGCCACCTGGGAAGATGTAGCGTTGAATGAAGTCTGCGCGCTTTCGATAGCGAGGGAAGAGTTCATCTTGAATTGTGATGATCTGCAGCGCGGCTTTGGCGTCAGGCTTCAGGCTCTCGGCAACCTTATTAAAATAGCTCGGCCAATAGCTCTCACCGACGGCCTCAAACATCTCGATTGAAGCGACGCCATCATAGGACCCGCGATGATCGCGATAGTCTTCGAGGCGGATGTCGACTTTCTCATTCAGACCTACGCGCTGCATGCGCTCGAGCGCCCAATCGCGCTGGGATGGAGAAATCGTCAGACAGGTGACATTGGCGCCGCGATGTTTGGCAGCATACTCCGCAAAGCCGCCCCAACCGCAGCCAATCTCCAGAACGGATTTGCCCTCGCTCAAGCCGAGCTCGTCAGCGATACGCGCATATTTCGCTTCCTGGGCCTGCTCTAGGCTTTGATCAGTGCTGGTATAAAGCGCTGAGGAATAGGTCATCGAATTGTCGAGCCACAGCTCGTAGAACTCATTACCGAGATCATAGTGCGCTTCGATGTTGCGCTTCGATCCGGCTTTTGAGTTTCGATTGAAAATGTGGCGGACCATATTGCCCATGCGGACCATAAATCCTCCGACGGCGAGTTGCCCAGCGGCTTCAAAATTCTCCGAGAAGAATTCCAAGACCGAAGTCAGGTCGGGTGTCGACCATTCTTGGTCCATATAGCTTTCCGCAAAGCCGACATCACCGCCGGCAATGGCCCGTTTGGCAAAATCAAAATTGTGAACCTCGACGACGGCGTTTGGTCCTTTTTGACCGTGATCGAAGAGCACCCGGCGGCCATCCGGCAGATCAAAACGAATGGTTCCGCGCTTGGCCCGCAAGAGCATCATGCCGGCCAGACGAAACCCGGCTGGCACACCTGCGAGCTGCCTCAACGCCTCGGCAGATGCGAGAATGTGGTTGCTCTGTTCTTCGATGGCCTGGTCGAGGGTCGTAAAGCTCATGCGGGGCTCTCCAGCTTTGTCGCTGTCTCTGCGGCAGCGTTTATGGGTCTTGCAGTCGTTGTACGCACCGAAGACTGCTTTGGTTTTGAATGATATTTGGCGCCTTTCAGCCAAAGCTTCAGGGCTTGCCAATGAATGGCGAGACTGACGGCGAGGCTCGAAACGGGCTTGGTCAAAGCCAGCTTCGCAAACGCGCCAGCGGTGGCGGGATGGGCCTTCGCTTTGATCGTCGCCATATGCGTCTGCGCGCCATTTTTAAGGGTCGCGACGATGAGGCTGAGATCGCTTTCATTGGACCTTAGCGTGAATTGGTAGGTGCCCGAGACATCGAAGAAGGGCGAGACGTGAAAGACCTTGTCCGTCACGTGTTGATTGCGGGTCTCGTCTGGGGTTTTGGCGGCGTAGATATGGGTCTCACCAAACGTATTGTTGACCTCGTAGAGGATGCCCTCCAGCTCGCCATCCGGCGAATGTCCAAGCCACAAGGAAATCGGCGCAAACTTATAAAAGGCGTGCCGCGGGAAGGTGACCAAACGGATCGTGCCACCCTTCAGATCAATCCCGGCTTTTGCAAACTCAGCCTCGGCCCAAGGCCGGAGTGGACCTCCTGCGCGATCGCCATGATCTCTCCGATTGAAGGAAAACAAATTGCTGCGATCGACACTGAAGAGCGCGTTTTGCTCATGCGCCGCGTCCAAACGATCAATATCTACGTCGATAAGCGCCAGGCCGTACTTGAAGCGGTGCTCGAACGGAACCGAGCGCTGATGCAATGTATGGCCTTTCCACAGGCGGAGGGCGGAGGGGTGTTCCAAAACTAAAAGGCTCCCGCCGCGAGTTTAGCATCTTCAGCGTCACGCGTCATGGTTGTGGTCACTTCAACGCCTTCAGCCTCCCATGACACCTGGCCGCCAAGTGACAGCGCACAGGCGAGGCCCGCTTTGAGGCCATCTTCATGGAAGCCGCTGCCCATCCAGGCGCCGGCAAGCCAAATCCCGTCCTTGCCTTGCAACCGTTTCAATTCGCGCACGGCCGCTTCAGCAGGGGCGTCAAATTGAGGGTGCGCCTTTTCCATGCGGGCAAAGGTGAGATGCTCGGCGGGCGGGGTTTCTGGATTGAGGGTCACGAATAGAGGGCGTTCGTCCGGTAGATTCTGCAGACGGTTCATCCAATAGGTGAGACACATCTCGGGTGTGTCTTGCTTCATGACATTCCAACTCGCCCATGCCGCTTTGCGTTTCGGCATTAAAGACGGGTCGCGGTGAAGATAGATGTCGTTCGGACGATAGCGGGTTGAGGCCAATAGGAAGCGCCGCGTTTCGAACTGATCCTCGAGCAAGTCGCGCGTTACATCTGAATGCGTGGCGAGGATGACATCATCATAGATCTCTTCGCCATGCTGGGCGGTGGAGACGCGGACTTTTGTTCCGAAGGTTGAGACCGACTGAACCGGCGTGTTGAGACGCAAGCGCGATCCGAGAAGGTCGGTGACTTTCTTGACGTAATTGCGCGAGCCGCCCGTCACGGTGCGCCATTTCGGGCGCTCCTTATGCATCAAGCGGTGGTTCTCGAAGAATTGAAAAAAACTGATCGCCGGATAGTCGAGCATTTCAGCTTCCGGTGTCGACCAAATCGCCCCGCCCATGGGGAGGATGTAATTGTCCAGAAAGTCTTGATCGAAGCCATGCGTTTGCAGCCAAGACCCGAGCGAGACATTCTCGATCTTGCCTGCATGCAGTTCTTCGCGGGCAAGATCATTGAACTTCAAAATCGTGCGCCAGAACTTATGGAATTTCGGACTGAACAGATTGCGTTTCTGCGCGAAAATCCCCTTCAGCGTAGAGGCCCATTCATAACCGTCTGGATTGGAGACCGCGAAGCTCATATCGCTCGCTTCAGTTTCAACGCCGAGCGCATCGAAAAAGCCGATCAGGTTTGGATAGTTGAGCGCATTATAGACAATGAACCCGACATCGACGCTCATCTGCTCGCCATCATAATCGAGGTCCATTGTGTGCGCATGGCCGCCCGCCCGGTCACCCGCTTCATAGACGGTGATATCCGCGACATCTTTCAAGGCATATGCAGCGCCGAGACCTGTGATCCCTGAGCCTATAATGGCAATACGTTTCATGCGGCGTCTCGTCTTTCTTTGAGGATTTCATAAGCCTCGAGCGCGCGTTGCCGCCCGGCTTTGTGATCTACGATGGGGTCCGGGTAATTCTCGCCGAGTTTGACACCCGCCTCATGCAGAATGAGCGGTCCGGCTTCCCAGGGCTGGTAGAGATATTTGCGAGGCAAGCGCGCGAGCTCAGGGCACCATTTGCGGACATAGTCGCCGCTCTCGTCGAATTTCTCGCCTTGGGTGATCGGATTAAAAATTCGGAAATAGGGCGCTGCATCCGCGCCAGAGCCAGCTGTCCATTGCCAGCTTGCACTATTGGAGGCGGGGTCAGCATCTACCAGCGTGTCCCAGAACCAGTCTTCGCCGCGTTGCCAGTGAATAAGGAGGTGCTTGGTCAGGAAACTTGCGACAATCATCCGGACGCGATTGTGCATCCAGCCCGTCGCCCAAAGCTGGCGCATGCCTGCATCGACGATCGGATAGCCCGTCTGACCTTTCTGCCAGGCCTCTAAGAGCGCCGCATCGTCTTCCCAGGGCATCTGATCGAAATCGGGTTTAAAATTCTGCGTCGCAAGCTCCGGATTGTGGAACAGCAACACGTAAGAGAAGTCGCGCCAAACCACTTCAGAGAGGAATTTGTGCGCATTCTTCTCGTCCAGCGTTCCTGCATCGATCCGAGACCGCGTTGTGCGCCAAATTTGTGTTGGGCTAATTTCGCCAAATGCGAGATGAGGCGAGAGACCAGAGGTGCCATCTTCGCGGTCAGGACGGTTGCGGTCATCGCTGTAGCGGTTCACCGGACCATCCAAAAAGTCACTGAGCCGGGTTTTCGCGCCCCCTTCACCCGGTGTCCAATTCGGGGAGAAGGCCGTCGACCAATCAGGCCGGGTCGGGTGGAAGCCCCAATCGTCGATCTCTTCACTCGACACTGAGAGATCTGCAAACGCTTCAGGAGATCGGACCTCCGGCGGGCAGACATAATTGGCCTGAACCGAGCGCCAGTAGGGCGAGTAGACTTTATAATAGCCACCGGACCCAGTGGTTTGGGTCCATGGCTCGGTCAGGACTGTGCCGTTGAAGCTCTCAACACTGATATCCCGCGCTTTGAGGTCGGTTTTGATCGCTTGGTCGATGTCACGCCCTGCAAGATCATAACGCCGGTTCCAATAGACCGCCTCTGCGCCCGTTTCTTCGATCACTTGATCGATGACGTCTTTTGCTTCGCCTGTGCGCAGGATGAGTTTGCCCCCGCGCGCTTCAATATCCGCAGCCAGAACGCGCAGAGACTTATCCAGCCACCATTTCGAGGCCCCGCCGGGCTCGCGCAAACTCTCACTGGTCTCTCGAATGTAGAGGAGGACGACATGCTCGCCGGCATGCTCAATCGCGGCAGCAAGCCCCGGATTATCGGTGAGACGCAAATCGCGTCGGAACCAAAAAAGGGCACGGGGAAGGCTCAAAACGCGAAAGCTCCATATTCGTCAGCAATAACAATGGTTACGCACGCGAAAGTAGATTGGATGAGCAAATGTGTGCAGAAAAGTTGTATCGCCGCTAATCCAGCTGTCGTAGCGATGTTCCCAATTGATTTCGTTTCGATGTATCTTTGCCAGATAGGGCCCATCGCCCGGTTCAGGAGCGCCCGTTGAGTTCTAAACCCTTTCCGTCTTTCGGCATCGGAATGCTCTGCTACAAGCGCTATGAGACGTTCCGCCATGCCCTCGATACGTATAAGGCGGCGGGCCTGTTTGATCTCGCAGATGAAACGCTGATCGCTTTCAACCAAATCGATAAGGATGCCAAACAGGTCGCGGCCGATTATGGGCTTCCCTGTATCGGCTCTGAAGAGAATACCGGCATTCTCGGCGGGTTTAAAATGCTCGCAAACGGCCTGACCTCCGACATTGTGCTCTTACTTGAAAACGATCTGCCGCTGATTGAGAGCGCCGAGCGTGCGCGTCAGCAAATCGAGAGTGCGAAAGCCGCTTTGGCAGATGACCAGGTGCAGGTGTTCCGCTTTCGTCATCGCATCCATCCCGGCTATCGCGAGGTCGCTGCCGAAAAATTTCGGCGCTATTATGAGCCCTCTCTGATCGCGCAATTGCGCCGTCTCATCCGCCCAGGCAAAGCGCAAAAACTGATCGGCAACGCGCTCTATGTTCTAACAGAACCAGACACGGTGTTTGATGAAATTGAGCGGACGCCAGAAGGCTGGTTCCGCATCTCGGCTAAACACATCACATGGTCTAATCAATCGATCATGATCCGCCGCGACTTCTTCCTCGATAAGATCCTCGGCTATGCCGAAGCCAACCCCTCGAGCCGCACCGTGAACGGCTTTCCCGATATTGAGAAAGAGCTTAACAGCGCCTATTGGCGAAACTCTGGATGGCATGTTGGGGCTGATTTAGGTCTATTCACCCACGCCGAACCTTGAGAAAAGCGAGCATGGTCAAGAACGTCGTTTGTATGAAATGGGGGACCCGCTATCCCGCGCCCTTCGTAAATCGCCTCTACCGGGCGGTGCGACGCAATACGAGCGGCGATCTGCGCTTTGTCTGTTTCACAGATGACGCTGAAGGCCTGCTGCCGGAGGTCGAGGCGCAGCCTTTGCCGCCGATCACAATTCCTGAACCGCTCATGTGGACGCCTTGGCGCAAACTGTCGCTCTGGCAACCGGGGCTTGGCGGCTTGGAAGGCGATGTCTTGTTTTTAGATGTCGATCTTGTCGTTACCGGCAATATGGATCCGTTTTGGGAGTTCAATCCGGGCAAAATGTGCGTGGCAGAGAATTGGACCCAAAAAGGCCAGGGGATCGGCAACACGTCCGTCTATCGCTGGCACATGGGCACGCATACCGACATTTATGAAGAGTATCAGCGCGACCATAGCGCGGTTCATGCCGAACACCGGGTCGAGCAGCATTATGTCTCTGCCATGGTCGACGATATGATCTATTGGCCGTCTGAATGGTGCTTGAGCTTCAAACACTCGCTCTTGCCCAAGTTTCCGATGAATTGGTTCCAGACCCCGGCGCTGCCATCAGAAACAAAGATCGTCGCCTTCACGGGCCGACCTGACCAAGATCAAGCACGCGATGGCAAATGGCCTGCGCCTTGGTACAAAAAATTCTATAAACATGTGAAACCGACCCCTTGGATTGCGGAGCATTGGCAATAATGGCGACCGATACGAGTGCTCGTGACGCGGCGATGTCGCTGCTCACTCAATATGGCGAGGATGCGGGCGTCATCGCGACCTTACGCGCGGCTGAAGTCGCTGCCATGGGAGATGCTGAAGCGCTCGCCCATTGGGACGCCGTCATTGCCTTTCTGGAGAATGGCCCGGATCCCGAGCAGCTAAGCTAGTATTACAGCGCTAACGCCTTTGTGACTTCGAATTTTTTGCGGAATGAATAAAAGGGATTGATGGCCGATTCCGAGACGTTTCCGCAAAAGTTTATGGATCCCTTCGTGACGGCGAAAGGGGAAACCCGCGCGCATGTCGACTATAATGAAACAAAAACGCTTTGGTTCAATACCGGCACACTCTGCAACATCCAGTGCGTGAATTGCTATATTGAAAGCTCCCCAAAGAATGACCGCCTGGTCTACCTGACCGTTGCCGACGTGGTGCCTTATCTCGATGAATTGGATGAGGCGGGCGAGACTGGGATTGAGATTGGCTTCACCGGCGGTGAGCCCTTCATGGCACCAGAAATCATCGCCATTTTGCGCGCTGTTTTGGAGCGCGGACACTCGGTCCTGATGCTTACCAATGCGATGCAGCCAATGATGCGCCCAGCGATGAAAGGCGGGCTGATGGCGCTGAATGAAGACTATGCAGAGCGCCTGACCATGCGCATCAGCTTAGATCATTATTCCGCCACTTATCATGACGAAGAACGCGGCAAGGGCTCGTTTGACCTCACCCTCAAAGGCCTGCGCTGGCTTTCGGAGAATGGGTTCAATCTGGCGCTCGCTGGTCGCACCATGTGGGACGAGGCTGAAGATGAGGCGCGCAAGGGCTATGCCGCATTGATTGAGGCTGAGGGCCTAAACGTCGACCCAGCCGATGCGACGCAACTTGTGCTCTTCCCGGAAATGCAGCCTGACGCCGACCCGCCAGAAATCACTACAGCCTGCTGGGATATTCTCAGCAAAGACCCGAATGAATTGATGTGCGCTTCGCAGCGTATGGTGGTGAAGCGTAAAGGCGCAGAACAGGCGAGCGTCGTGGCGTGCACGCTCTTGCCCTATGACGAAGAATTCGATCTCGGAACCACGCTAAAAGAGGCCCGCAAATCGGTCTCGCTCAATCATTCCTACTGCGCGAGTTTTTGTGTCCTCGGCGGCGGTAGCTGCTCGGCCTAAGTCTTCGCGGCTTTGAGGCCGGAATAGCGCGGCTGATCAATCTCAACTTGCGCCTTGGTCGTCTCTTTTAAGTGCGCCAAAAGTCCCGGCGTGTCGGCTGTCATTCCGCCCGACTTGATCTGCGCGCTGAGCTCGCGATTGAGCGCCTCGACAGATTGTTCTGGCGCGCCTGATAGAAGCGCCAGGAGCCGGGCCTTTTCGCCGGTCTCGGCCTCTGGTCGTTGCTCGAGGTCGCGCAGCACCGTGGCAAGCACATTGCTGGCCACGCGGGCATGGAAAGCGGCATGTCCTTTCAAATTGGGACCTGCGGTTTCATCGATGAAATTCTTCACCGCCTGCACCAGTTCCGGAACGCTCGGTTGGTCATGCATGGGCCGCCTCCAACAAGTTGATGAGATCGATTTCTGTTTCTGAGACGCGGCGTCCAATCGCCGCGCGCTCGACGCTTGGATCGGCGCCAGAGCGGTAAGCTTCATACATGATCATGCACATAATGCCCCATTTCAGGGAGCCCAGCATTTCCCACCAATCAATGTCTTTGGGGGTGAGGCTTAATCCGGTTTTGTCATTGTAAGCGGTAAGCAGATCTTCCAATTGTCCAAACCCGCCGACGCGGTTTTGAGATTGCCCAAAGCGCCAGGAATTGACGCAGATCCACGCAATATCTTCACGTGGATCTCCGAGATGCGCAAGTTCCCAATCTAAGACCGCGACCAAGCCGCGTTCATCAATCATCAAATTGCCGAGCCTGAAATCACCATGCACGAGGACGGTTGGCAGAGGGGCAGGGGAATTGGCCTTTAGCCATTGCAATGTCAGCTCAAAGACCGGGCGCGGTGCGTCAAAGCTGCGATAAATTTCTTCATACTTTTCAATTTGATTGAGGCCGTCGCTCAACGGGAGTGCGCGAGGCAGACCGTCGGTGCTGATCGCGTGAATATCCGCCAGCGCCGCACCGCATTGTCCCGCGAGCACGGATCTTGCCGTTTCGAATTCGTCATTCCGCAAGATTGGGCGCGCAATTGTTTCGCCATAGACGCGGCTCATTAGAAACCCGTCGCCGAGCGCATCAGTATCGTCCAAAACATGCAAAACGCCCGGCACGGGAACCCCAGCTTGGCCTGCAGCTTCAATCAATTGCGCCTCAGCGGCTAACCCAATCGCGGCTGAGGAGACCACCGCATCGGTGCCACCCGGTGATCGCCGCAGAATGACTTGCTCAGCGCCCCCTGAAAGCGCCCATGTTTCTTGGCTCGCCCCACCAGACAGGCGTTTAAATGCCTCGAGATGCGCCTTTTCGCCAAATACTCTTGTGAAAAGAGCGTTTAAGGCATTCTCAAAGTCGTTATTGGAACCCATGTTCGCCACAATTAACGGCAAACTAGGTTTCGCCAAGCTATAACGGCGCGGCAAAACACGCTAAGGAACCAAGAATGGGCAAGGGCAAAACCCCCGAAGAATTGATGCCAGGCGTTGGCAAACCGAAGCCACTCGGCCTTTTTGCCTGGCTGCGTGGCCGCTTTTTCGCCGGCATGGTGATCGCAGCGCCCTTGGCGGCGACCTTCTTCATCCTGCAATTCTTGATCACCTTCATCGACAATCGGGTGAAACCGCTGCTGCCGCCGCTTCTGCAGCCGGAGACCTACACAAATTACGCGATCCCAGGGTTTGGCGTTCTCGTCCTCGTCATTGCTTTGACGATCTTAGGCGCGGTCACCGCGAACTTGGTCGGTCGCTCCTTGTTGGCCCTGACCGACCGCGTTCTCAGCCGCATTCCGATTGTCAAAAACGTCTATGCGGCGATCAAACAGCTGACCGAAGTCCTCGCCAATAATCAGCAAGCAAGCTTCGATCGCTGTGTGATGGTGGAGTACCCGAAGAAGGATTCCTGGTGCATTGGTTTTGTCTCCTCTCACGCCAAAGGCGAGATCGGGTCGAAACTCGGCACGCAAAAGATTGGCGTCTTCGTCCCGACCACGCCAAACCCAACCTCGGGCTTCCTCATCTATGTTGAAGAAACCGAAACCGTGCCGCTTGAGATGACCGTGGAAGAGGGCGCGAAGATGATCTTGACCGCTGGCTTGGTGGTTCCAGATTTCGAACCGCCTAAAGAGGATGAAACACCGTCAATCGCTGAACCGCAAGTCGGGACTAAGAAGCTGGCTCAGCAAGCTTAAGCCTTCTGCGCGTTTCGGATCGATCGTGTCCGCTGTTTCTGTGGCGAGTTGCGCGTCCTTAGCGGCAATATCAATCAAATCGCCATGTTCGGTGAGATCGATCAATCGATAGTCTACCAGCCCTGATTGGGCTTTCCCAAGCAAGTCGCCAGGCCCTCGCAGTTTGAAATCTGCTTCTGCGATTTCGAACCCGTCTTCGGTCCGGCGCAATGTATCCAATCGCTCGCGCGCCATTTCAGTCAGCGGCGCGCGGTAGAGGAGGATACAGAAGCTCTCTTTGCTGCCGCGCCCGACCCGGCCTCGAAGCTGGTGGAGTTGCGCAAGACCAAAACCTTCAGCGCGCTCGATCACCATGATCGTCGCTTCAGGCACGTCGACGCCGACTTCGATCACGGTCGTGGCCACGAGAATTTTTGTCTCCCCGCGCCGGAACTGATCCAGAGCGCGGTCTTTGTCTTCGCCTTTCATCCGCCCGTGGACGAGGCCTACATCTGTTCGCAAGGCATCCTTCAGAAGCGCCGCGCGAGACACCGCCGAGCTGCCATCCTCTTCATCCGCATCGACCCGCGGGCAGACCCAAAAGACGCGCTCGCCGCGCTCGAGTGCCCGACCGACCGCCGAGATGACATCGCTCATTTTGGTGTCGGCGATGGCGCGGGTTTCAACCGGTTGGCGCCCGGCGGGCTTCTCATCCAGGATAGAGACATCCAAGTCGCCATGCACCGTTTGCGCAAGCGTTCGCGGGATCGGTGTCGCAGACATGACCAGCATGTGTGGGAACTTGCCCTTGCTCATCAGCTTCATTCGGTCTGCGACCCCAAAACGATGCTGCTCATCGACAATCACCATGGCGAGGCGCTGAAAGCTAACGCCTTCTTGGAAGAGCGCATGCGTACCAGCGACCACTTGGATCGATCCATCCGCAAGCCCCATCAAAGTGGCTTCACGCGCTTTGCCTTTGTCCCGGCCGGTGAGAACCGCGACACTGTACCCTAAAGGAGAGAGGAGTTGATCCAGCGTATCATATTGCTGACGCGCGAGGACCTCTGTCGGTGCCATAAAAGCGGTTTGAAATCCGCCCTCAGCGGCCTGGACCGCAGAGAAGGCACCAACCAGTGTCTTACCAGAGCCGACATCGCCCTGCAGCATGCGCCGCATGGGATAGGGCTCGCCAAGATCGGCCATAATCTCTTTGGTGGACCGCACCTGCGCATTTGTCGGTCGGTAAGGCAAAGTGGCGACAAGCCGATTAAGCGCCTCGCTTTGCGGCGGCACGACATTGGCTTCGCTTGAGCGCCGCGTCGCCCGCGCACGCGCGAAGGTCAGCTCGCGCGCTAAGGCCTCGTCATAGGCGAGACGAGTGCGTGCTAGGTGTATCGCGTCTTCATCCCAAGCCTCAGGCGCGTGGACCCCCTGCAAGGCCGCTTTGAAAACCGGCCAATTTTCTTTTGTCAGCAGATTGGCATCGATCCATTCGGGCAAGTCATCGGGAATAAGATCGAGCGCGGCTTTGAGCGATGTGTGGACGCGCTTATTGGTGAGGCCCGCGGTAAGCGGATAGATGGGCTCGACAGGTGGCGGCAGCTCGCCTTTTGCTGGGTCCATGACAAAGTCTGGGTGACTCATTTGCCGTTCGCCTTGCCATTCTGTGACTTTGCCAGAGACGATCCGCTCTTTGCCGACGGGGAATTGTCCCTGAAGCCAACGCGAGTCGGCGCGAAAATAGGTTAGAGTTAAAAAGCCGGACCCATCGAACAATAATATCCGGGTCGGCGCGCGGTCATTGTAAGGCGCTTTAACCGCATGCACCTCACCGCGCACAGTCGCGACTTCTTCAGCGATCAACTCATCGAAACTGTCGCGCGGCCGCCTGTCGATCCATCGCTCTGGCATATGCAGCAAGAGATCCCAAATCGTTTCACCACCGACCAAGCGCTCCAAGAGCGGCTTCAGTTTCGGCCCGATGCCGGGCAGGGCGTCGACCGGCTGGAATAGGGGATAGAGGCGTTCGTCGCGCATGGGGTCTTATGCGCTGATCTCAGCCCATCCGACAAGCCGCGACACCAAAGCCCTGTGCAGAATACACCGGCCGCCCTAGATTGCTTGGCGTAGGAGATTTCAAATGACCGACGACACGCTCGACGAACGCCGCCGCAAACTCAAATTTCGCGCTTGGCGTCGTGGCTTTCGCGAAATGGACTTGCTCATGGGCTCCTTCGCGGATGCGCATATTGCAGGGCTATCAGACGACGAACTCTCAGAGTTTGAGCGCTTGCTCTCGACACCAGACTGGGAAGTCTATGCCTGGCTGATTGGCCAAAAAACGGTTCCCGGCAATTATGAAAGCGCGCTCCTCACCCGCATGATGGAATATCGCTACGAAGCGCATGCGGGATAGACGCTTCTCCGTTTGAATGGTTTGATATCCCAAGCGCCCGCTTCAGATGGGCGACACTTGGGAGGAATGCATGGCTTTGAATGTAGAGCCAACCGGCGCGATTTGCGGCGCTGTGGTCACCGGAATTGATTTGAAAGACGATCTCTCGCCCGACCTAGTTGCGGAGCTGAGACATCACTGGGTCCAAAACAAGCTGCTCGTCTTTCCCGATCAGCCCATCAATGATGCCGATCTGGAGCGGATCACGCTCTATTTTGGTGAATTTGGCGAGGACCCGTTCTTCGGACACATCGATGGCTATGAGCATATCGCAGCGATCCAACGCAATGCCGATGAGACCACCCCGATCTTTGCGGAATTCTTCCACAGCGATTGGAGCTTCCTTGATGTGCCGCCAGCCGGAACCATGCTGTATGGCATCACCATTCCGCCTGAAGGCGGCAATACGCGCTTTGCGGATCAGGTGGCGGCCTATGAACGCCTGCCGGACAATCTGCGAGAAAAAGCCAACACATTGACCGCCATTCATTCAGCTGAACTCGGCTATTCACCTGCTGGGCTGTATGGCGAGGATGACCGAGACTCTGGCCGTAGCATGAAGATCATTCCAAGCGATCGGGCACTAGAGAAAAGAGAACACCCCTTCGTTCGCACGCATCGCGAGACCGGCGAGAAGGCGCTCTATAGCTCACCGGCCTACATCCAAGGCTTTGCGGGACTTGGGAAAGATGAAAGCGACGCCTTGATGATGGAATTCTACCAGCATCAAACCGCAGAAGAGCTCGTCTATTCGCACAAGTGGGAGAAGAACATGCTTGTGATGTGGGACAATCGCTCGCTCTTGCACGCGGCTTCTGGTGGCTATGACGGCCACGACCGGCTCCTACATCGCACGACAATCGCAGACACGTGCTTCTAAGAAAAAAGCCGCCCCAAACTGGAGCGGCTTTTTGATTTGGGATCGCGAAGGATCGACTATTCGTCGCCCTCTGGTGCTGTGTCGAGCTCGGCAGCAGCTTCTGCCATTTCAGAGGCTTGCTCTTCAGCAGCCGCTTGTTGCTCCGCCTGTAGCGTCTCGATGATGTTCTCACCAGCCGCTTGACGTTCAGCTTCATCTTCAGAGCGCGCGACGTTGACGGTGATGTCAACGCGGACTTCGGCGTGAAGGCGAATGCCAACTTCGTGGAGACCGAGGGTCTTGATCGGTGCGTTCAGGCGAACCTGCTCGCGCTTGATCTTGTGACCGGCTTCGCCAGCGACTTCGACGATGTCACGTGCATTGACGGACCCGTAAAGCTGACCAGTTGCGCCAGAAGATCGGATCAGAACAAAGGTCTGACCGCCAAGGCTTGAGCCAGCAGAGTTTGCCGCATCACGCGCTTCAGCGTTGCGCTTTTCAATCGCTTCACGTTCTGCTTCGAAACGGGCGCGGTTTGATGCGTTGGCAACAAGCGCTTTGCCTTTTGGGAGCAGGAAGTTGCGTGCAAAACCGTTTTTGACGCTGACCTCGTCACCGAGAGCGCCCAGATTTTCAACGCGTTCGAGGAGAATGACTTGCATCGTTAGATCTCCCTTACTTCACAGTGAATGGAAGGAGCGCGAGCATGCGGGCACGTTTGATCGCCTTGGCAAGCTTGCGCTGGTTCTTGAAGTTCACAGCCGTGATCCGAGACGGCACGATTTTGCCTTTCTCAGAAATGTAGCGTTGCAGAAGCTTCACGTCTTTATAGTCGATTTTCGGCGCTTTATCGCCGGAAAATGGATCGACCTTGCGACGGCGGCCGAATGAACGGCGGGCCGGAATGTTGGTGATGTTCAAGCCAGAGGTGTTTCTGGAAGCCATGATCTTAGTTCCTTCCTCTAGTCGTCGCGGCGATTCTTACGACTCATCATTGGAGACGGGCTCTCGTCGAGCTCTTCTACTTTGATGGTCATGTAGCGCATCACATCGTCAGACAGGCGGTGCTGGCGTTCCAGTTCGTGGATCGCAGCGGCTGGGCCGTCAATGTTGAGCAGGGAATAGTGTCCCTTACGCTGTTTGTTGATTGGGTATGAAAGGTTGCGAAGACCCCAATATTCGGCCTTGCCAACTTTCGCGCCTTGTTTGTCGAGGAAGCCTGAGAGCTCTTCCATCAACGTCTCGACCTGTGCAGGTGAGATGTCAGGCCTCGCGATGAGGACGTGCTCATATAATGCCATAATGTCTTTCCCAAAGTTCTGGTCCGCGGCGCAGATGGGCGGGAAAACCCTTCCACGATGGCCCCTCTTGATCGGCTCATTCCGATGTTGAGGACCGCAAACCGTGCGAAGCGCGTCGTAAAGCGCATACACGGGCAAAAATCAAGCAAAAGAGTGCATCTCAACGCGGTGCAACAACTGCACTATCGCTTGAACATCACATCCACGATCTCTTGGGTCGGGGTGATACCGGACATGAAGCCAAATGTCCCAGATCCGAGCAGCTCTCTGCCAGCCTTGATGAGTGCATCCATCGCGACGTTGGCAAGCACGGACCCGACACTGATCCGGCGCACACCGATCTCGGCCAATTCGCTGATCGGGACAAAGCCATCACCGGGGCCCAGAAGGACATTTACGGGCCGATCAACGCTCGCCAAAACGGACTTGATGTCGTCCATCGACTTCAGACCGGGGGCATAAAGGACATCGGCGCCTGCCTCTTGATAGGCTTGTAAGCGCCTAATCGCGTCGGCGAGGTCTGGCGTGCCGGTGAAGAAATTCTCTGCCCGTGCTGTCAGCGTAAATGGAAAGGGTTGCGCCCGCGCGGCTTCGACGGCGGCAGCAACCCGTTCTTGTGCTTTCTCAATCGCGTATTGTTCGCCTGCAGTGCCAGTGAAATCCTCAATCGATCCACCAACGAGTCCAGCCTCTGCGCCAAGCGTGATGGTTTCAAAGCAATCTTCCGGAAGATGCCCGAAGCCGTTTTCCAGGTCTGCAGAAACAGGCAGCTGCGTTGCTGCGCAGAGCGTGCGAATGTGCGCCAGAACCGTCTCGCGGGTGAGCTCATAATCATCAACGCCCGTAGACCGCGCGAACCCCGCACTGGTGGTCGCGAGCGCTTGAAAGCCTAATCCTTCCAATACTTTAGCAGACCCCACATCCCATGGATTGGGGATCACGAAACACCCAGCTTCGTGCAGCGTTTTAAAGCGTTCGGCTTTTTCGGCTTGATCGGTCATTGCGTCTCTCATTCAGCTGCGCCGAATCTAGAAGCCAGACAAAGCTTTTACCACCCGATACTTGCGTCCTGGAGCGCAGCGCCTTAAGCGGGCGCCAATTCGAGTATAGGAGCGCATATGACGAAGTTTGCGTTTATCTTCCCGGGGCAAGGCAGCCAGTTCATTGGCATGGGCAAGGACCTCGCGGACACATTTCCCGCCGCCAAAGCCGTGTTTGAAGAAGTCGATGAGGCCCTCGGTCAAGATCTGTCCGGTCTGATTTGGTCAGGTTCTGAGGATGAGCTGAAACTGACCGCAAACACGCAACCGGCTTTGATGGCCGTCAGCGTTGCAGCGATGCGCGCCTTGGAAGAAGCGCACGGGATTGCGGCTGACAAAGCCGCCTTTATCGCAGGTCATTCCCTCGGCGAATATTCTGCGCTGGCCTCTGCGGGCGCGATTTCCGTTGGTGATTGTGCCAAAGTGCTCCGTATTCGCGGCAATGCGATGCAATCTGCGGTTCCAGCAGGCGAGGGCGCTATGGCCGCACTTCTAGGGGCGAGCCCTGAGCAAGCCGCAGCGCTCTGTGCCAATGGCGCCTCAGAAGGCCCTTGCGAGATCGCGAACGATAATGCGCCCGGCCAAATCGTCATTTCAGGTGCGAAAGCCGCGGTCGAACTAGCAATCTCAGGGGCCAAAGAGGCCGGCGTTAAAAAAGCCGTGCTTTTGCCTGTCTCTGCGCCGTTCCACTGTTCTTTGATGCAACCAGCCGCAGATGCCATGGCTGAAGCCTTGTCTGCGATCGAGATCAAAGCGCCCGCCGCGCCTCTGGTGGCCAATGTCACCGCCGAGGCCGGGAGCGACCCGGAAGCGATCCGCAATCAACTCGTCGAACAGGTGACCGGGCAGGTGCGCTGGACAGAATCAGTCCAATTCATGGCCGCACAAGGCGTCGAGCTGACCATTGAAGCGGGCGCCGGTAAGGTTTTAAGTGTCATGAACAGACGCACCGTGCGGGCTTTAGAAGGCCTCACCATGGGCACGCCGGAAGACATCGATGCCGTCGCTGAAAAGCTGAACGGCTAAGAGGCAGGAGAGGGAATATGTTTGATCTAAGCGGAAAAACCGCACTGGTAACAGGTGCCACAGGCGGGATCGGAGAATCGATCGCGCGCACCATGCATGCTGCAGGCGCTGACGTGGTTCTGTCCGGTCGCCGAGTAGACAAACTCGAAGCATTGGCCGGTGATTTGGGGAGGCGCACGCAAATCGCGGCTTGCGATCTTTCAGAGCCGGACCAAGCCGACGATTTGGTCGGTACGGCGATCGAACTTGGCGGCAAACTCGACATCCTTGTCGCGAATGCGGGTGTCACACGCGACAAGCTCCTCATGCAGATGAAAGATGAGGATTTTCAAGATATTATCCGCGTGAACCTGGAAAGCTATTTCCGCCTTTGCCGCAAGGCCGTGCGGCCGATGATGAAGGCGCGCGGTGGCCGCATCATTGGGATTGCTTCAATTGTCGGGGTCACAGGCAATCCAGGTCAGTCAAATTATTGCGCGTCCAAAGCTGGGATGATTGGCTTCACCAAATCTCTCGCGCAAGAAGTCGCCAGCCGGGGCATTACCGCGAACACAATCGCGCCCGGATTTATCGAATCGCCGATGACAGATGTCCTTCCAGACGCTCAAAAAGAGCTCCTTCTGGGATCAATTCCGTCCGGCAGACTGGGGCAAGGAAGCGATATTGCAGCTGCAGCTGTCTATCTTGCCTCAAACGAAGCTTCATATGTCACGGGGCAAACCCTACATGTGAATGGAGGAATGGCGATGATCTAGGGAAATTCCCCACCGTCATTGCATTTTCCGCAGTAAGCGGGGCTTGGCGTTGTCGTAAACTGTGTGCTAACGGCAACACCATGGCTCGTAGAAGCCTATCCATCAGACAATATCAGAGAGGTATCCATGTCTGACGTCATTGAGCGTGTTAAGAAAATTGTTGTCGAGAATCTCGACGTAGAGGGTGACAAGGTTGTTGAGAGCGCAAGCTTCATCGATGACCTCGGCGCCGACTCGCTCGACCTGGTCGAGCTGGTCATGGCTTTTGAAGAAGAGTTCAATATCGAGATCCCAGACGACGTGCAGGAAAACATCCGCACCGTCGGTGATGCGGTCACTCATATCAACGCTCACGTCAGCTAGAGGTTGATATATGCGCCGCGTTGTCATCACAGGTATCGGAATCATCTCGCCTCTCGCTGCAAATCGAGAGGCGTCCTGGGAGCGTTTGATCGCTGGGGAATCTGGAGCAGGGCCGATCGACACGTTCGATCCGGAAAACACCTCCTGTAAGATTGCCTTCCAAGTTCCATATAAAGATGGCCGCGGTGGCGGATCAGAAGATGATCCGCACGCGTTTGACCCGGATGCCGTGGCAACCGCGAAAGAGCGTCGTCGTATTGATGAGTTTATTCTCTATGCGATTGGCGCTGCTGATGAAGCGGTTCAGGACTCTGGTTGGGTCGCCGAAACCGATGAAGATCAAGAGCGCACAGGCGTTCTGATCGGATCCGGTATTGGCGGTCTTCAGAGCATCTATGACTCTTCGATCAACCTGTATGAGAACGGGCCGCGCAAAGTGAGCCCCTTCTTTATTCCGTCTGCTTTGATCAACCTGGCCTCAGGCCAAGTCTCGATCAAACACGGATTTAAAGGCCCGAACCATTCAGTTGTGACGGCCTGTGCGACCGGCGCCCACGCCATCGGCGATTCTGCCCGCCTCATTCAGTATGGCGATGCAGACGTTATGGTGGCTGGCGGCTCAGAAGCGGTGATTTGCGAACTTGCGATTGCTGGCTTCTGCGCGGCGAAAGCCATGTCGACCAAATATAATGACGAGCCAAAGCGCGCGTCTCGTCCCTATGATGAAGGCCGCGATGGCTTTGTTATGGGCGAAGGCGCTGCGGTCCTCGTCCTTGAAGAATATGAGCATGCGAAAGCGCGCGGCGCGAAGATTTACGCTGAAGTTGCAGGCTATGGCCTGACCGGCGACGCGCACCACATCACCGCCCCAGCCGAGGGCGCTGAAGGCGGCTATCGCGCGATGAAAATGGCGGCTGGCCATGCGGAACGCAATCTTGGCCTGACGCTTGACCAGATCGACTATGTCAACGCGCACGGCACCTCAACGCCGCGCGGGGATGAGGGTGAAGTTGGCGCTGTTGAACGTCTCTTTGGCGACCACTCTAAGAACCTGTCACTGTCGTCTACCAAATCAGCTGTGGGTCACCTGCTGGGCGCTGCTGGCGCGATTGAAACGGCTTTCTGTGCCTTGGCAATCCGCGACCAGGTGATGCCGCCAACCCTCAATCTCGACAATCCAAGCGTCGAGTCTCCGATCGATCTCATCCCGCACAAAGCCAAAAAGGGCCAAGTGCGTGCCGCAAGTACAAGCACCAAAACAATCAGACTTTTTAGAAAACG
>JBCBDI010000007.1:0-4434 GCA_038529885.1 Pseudomonadota bacterium | reverse complement strand
GCGTGCCGCGATGACGAACTCGTTCGGGTTTGGCGGAACTAACGCATCGCTCATCTTGAAGCAGGTTGACTAGTTCCGCGACTGGCGCGACCAATAAAAACGCTGGGGCCAATACGGGACTTAAGGTCTAAATGCGTTTTCTAAAAAGTCTGATTGTTTTGGTGCTTGTACTTGCGGTTCTTGCCGGAGGTGCGCTTGGATATGGTTGGTTCTGGTTGCAGGGCGAAGTCGCCAAACCAGGTCCCATTGCTCATGAAGTCGAGTTTACGATAGAGCGCGGCGAAGGCCTTGCGAGCGTTGCCAATCGCCTAGAAAGCGAAGGCCTGGTCGAAGATCTACGCGTTCTGCGCCTGAAAGCCCGCCTCGATGATATTGAGAGCGACATCAAAGCCGGTTCCTATGTGGTGCCTGGCCGTGCCAGCGTGGCGGACATTCTCAGTCAATTTGTTGAAGGCAAAGTGATCGAGTACCGCCTGACGATTCCAGAGGGGCTGACGACGGCGCAGATCCTCCGCCGGGTAGAAGCTGCAAACGATCTGACGGGCGATTTGCCAGAGCGCGAATTTGAAGAAGGCGTCTTGCTGCCGGACACCTACGCGTTCGGAGCTGGCACCACGCGCACGCAATTCCTGGAGCGAATGGAAACGGCCCAAGACGCGCTTTTGGAAGAGGTTTGGGACACGCGGCAAGAGGGGCTTCCAATCTCGACGCCTTATGAAGCGGTCATCCTCGCCTCCGTGGTTGAGAAAGAAACAGCGAGCGCCGACGAGCGGCCTTTGGTCGCCGGTATTTTTGTCGGACGAATGAAAAAAGGCATGCGCTTAGAAAGCGATCCCACCATCATTTACGGCGTTTCAAAAGGCGAACCACTCTACAATCGTAGTGGCCAGCGTCGCACGCTCTATAGATCGGAAATCAACCGCAAGACCGATTGGAACACGTATCAAATTGATGGCTTGCCAAAGACGCCAATCTGCAATCCAGGACGCGATGCCATCAAGGCGGTCCTGGATCCGCCGCAGACAGACTATGTGTTCTTCGTAGCGGATGGAAAAGGTGGGCATTTGTTCGCCGAAACCTATGCAGAGCATAAACGAAATGTCGCCGCTTATCGCGCTTATGAGCGCGGAGAAATTACGCGCGAACGGGAGAATTAATGGGCATATCAGGGATGACCGGCTTTGCGCGAGACAGCGGCGAAGCCGAATGGGGGAGCTGGGCCTGGGAAGCCCGCAGCGTCAATGGTCGCGGCTTAGATGTGCGCGTGAACATGCCTTCGGGCTTGGATGCGGTCGATCAGGCCGTGCGCAAAGCGGCGAGCGACACCTTCACACGCGGCAGCGTGCAGCTTGGGCTGCGCATAGAGCTTAGCGGCGCTGAAACGGTCAGCGTCAATCAATCCGTGCTGTCCACGCTCATGACGGCCTATGAGCAAGCTGAAGGTGCCTTAGCGACCGGCCCGGCTCTGGCGACGCTGATGGGCATTAAAGGCGTGGTTGAAGCCGAGACGCTTTCTATGCGCGACTTGGTTGATGTGGATGGCGCACTCGATGCGCTGATTGCGTCCGGGAAGCAGGTCATTGCCGCGCTTGCTGCCAATCGCGGACAAGAAGGCAATGAGCTTCGAACCGTTCTTTCCGGTCAACTGAGCGGCATGGCGAAACATACCGCAGATGCGCAGAGTTTCGCAGATGCCCAGAAGGCGGCGCTCGCTGAAAAATATCGGGCACGCATCTCTGAGTTCGACACAGACGGCGCGGTATCTGAAGAACGCCTCGCGACAGAAATAGCCGTCCTCGCGGCCAAAGCCGACGTAACCGAGGAGCTCGACCGCTTATCCGCGCACGTGGCGCGTGGCCAATCTCTGGTCGAAAGCGATGAGGCGGTCGGACGGGATCTTGGCTTCTTAGCCCAAGAGCTTAACCGGGAAGCTAATACGCTTTGCTCAAAATCTGCATCGCTCGATTTGACGAATGCCGGACTCGCGCTCAAAAGCTTGATTGATCAGTTCAAGGAGCAAGCCGCGAATGTCGAATAGCGCCGATCAAGACCCGCGCCGCGGACTTATGCTCGTGATTTCCAGCCCCTCTGGAGCTGGCAAGACCACACTCGCGCGAATGCTGATGAAAGAGTTCGACGATGTTGTGCTCTCCGTTTCAGCAACCACACGCGAGCCACGTCCGAACGAAACAGATGGCGTCGACTATCACTTCAAATCCGAAGCGACTTTCAAAGAGATGATCGCCAAGCGCGAATTCCTTGAATGGGCAAAGGTGTTCGATCGCTATTATGGAACCCCCCGCGCCGATACAGTCGCGCAATTGGAAGCGGGAAATGACGTCCTGTTCGACGTCGATTGGCAGGGCGCCGACGCGCTGCACGACCAAATGCCGAATGATTGCGTCTCTGTTTTCGTTCTTCCGCCAAGCATAGAAGCGCTCGAGGCGCGCCTGGCCGCCCGAGAGGGCTCAACGCCCGAAATGGTGGCGCGCCGAATGCGGGATGCGCAGGCGGAGATCAAGCATTGGCGGCGCTACGATTATTGCATCGTCAATGACGAGCTTGATGATGCTTATCAGAAGCTCCGCCGCATTCTGCTCGTGGAACGGACGAAACGCCTGCGCGAGCATAAGCTCGAGGATCATGTTCGGGTTTTGCTCGGCGAGCTTTAGTGCTGAATTCTAAGTTTGATCGTGCCGGATAATGTCTGTCCGGGTTCAATGATCTGCAATCCCGTCTCATCCGATGAGAGGTCGCTATTCACCGCATTTGGCACGTGCGAGATCGGCTCCGCACAAAAATAGCTTTCGCCGGGCGGCACAAAAATCGTCGCCCCCATGAAGACAGGATCAGACTCCATCGTAACCGAGTGCGTCGGCCACGACATTTCAATCTTCTTCGACCCGACCCGAAAAGACGTATCCAAGTTCAGCCGCTCAACCACGCGCCCGGAGGAGAGATTTTCGCGTTGCTGGACCGCGCAATATTTGCTCAGACAGGACGCTTCATTCACACTCCAAAGGTCTGAGGTTTGGACCTTCAAGACGGCATCCGTTCGATCAAAATAGGGGTGCCATCCGAGCCCCGCGGGCATCTTGGATGCGCTGCGATTGGTGATCGAGAGCGTTATGTTGAGGCCATCATTGACGAGCTTGAATTGCTGCGCGGCCTCATAATCCCAGGGCCACGCATCTGAACTATGAGCATAGCTCAAACTCGCGGACGTTTTGTTGGCGCTGTCGACTTTCCAGCAGTCCTGCCATCCATGACCATGAATCGCATGCGGCTCCGGCGGCATGTTCGCGTGCAGCTGGATCTTTTGATTGCCCCAGTCGAAAACGCCTTCTTGGATCCGACCGACAAATGGCACCATTGGGAAAGCCGCATATTTGAGCGGATCAAAAGCGGGGCCGATTCGGTCTGGCCCGGGACGCAAAATATCTAAGTCGCGGTGCTTGAGCGCACTAACGCTTCCGCCCGCTGCAGGATCTAATTCGAGGAAAGTGTCACCCTTGGTCAGACTCACGCGCATGATCGTGCCTCCGCAAATCGCATCGCGAGGGCCCTAAATTGATTCTGCGTTAGCGTCTCAGCCCGCGACGTTGGATCAACTTCACAGGATTCGAGCCATTGAACAGGGTCCAAATTCACTGTTTTTGCGAGCGCTTTAAGAGCCGCCCGCATCATCTTACGTCTCTGTCCACACGCCGCCGTGGTGACAGTCTCAAGCGCGTCCAGATTAGGGTATCGACGATCATTGGAGAGCGGCGAAAACACCGCCACGGCGCTCTCCACCTTTGGCGGCGGTTTGAAAGCGCCAGGTGGCAAAGTGAACGCGATATGCGCGTCACACACAGCAGCGGTCAGGACGGCGAGGCGACCATAATGCTTGTCGCCGGGCGCGGCGCAGCACCGCTCTGCCACTTCTTTCTGGAACATCAGCGCCATTTCCCCGCGCCACGCATCTGCTTTGAGCCAATTGATCAAAAGCGGGGTGCCCACATTGTAGGGCAGGTTGGCGACAATCATGGCCGGGTTTGACGCGGCTTGGATCGCGGGAAGGGTACCCCATTCAATCTTTCGCGCATCTCCCTGAATGACGCTTAAGCGACCATGTTCGGCTTCTGGCCAGCCACTCAAGGCTTGTGCGAACCGAGGGTCAGCTTCGACACAGGTCACGGATGCCGCGCCATGATCGAGCAGCGCCCGCGTGAGTCCGCCGGGACCTGGTCCCACTTCGATGACCGCGCGCCCCTCAACAGGTCCAGCAGCGAGCGCTGTGCGGCTTAGAATATCTGGATCAAACAGAAAGTGTTGGCCCAGAGCCTTGCGGGCAGGGGCCTGTGTCAGCTCAGGTCGATTAGCCATCGAACTGGGTCCGGTTCTCGACCATAGTCTCAGCGAGCTGAATGGCAGCGATCAAACTATCCGGTC
>JBCBDI010000006.1:0-26305 GCA_038529885.1 Pseudomonadota bacterium | reverse complement strand
ATATCATCTCCGGCCCCCGCCACATAGTCTCTTATCTCCGCACTTTGAGAAAGCGTCTCGCCATATCGCGCATTCACGCTAGCAGAGACAGGCGTAGCTATCGGTGTCGCCCTCGTCTCGAATGTGCCGGCGCTATTCGCTGAGTTGACGTCAAACGTAGCGCGTTGCGCATACGCTCCGGAGAATTGCGACACGGACGAATAATCGTCTCCTACCGGATCCACAAAACTATCAGGGTTCGCAAAACTCTGCGCGCGCAGCCGCGTTTCGAAGAAGCCCGTTTGAACGTCTCTTTGTTCCGCCCGCCCCATATCTGTCGCCGTCAACCCGACCCAGTACTCTTGAGCCTCACGCATGGAAACAGATCGACCATTCGTTTGAGACAAATGATCTACGAGGAAAGTTTCGAACGCAGCTACCTCGTTTGCGTTGATAGACCCGCCGCGTCCAAACCTGTCATCTGTGCTGGCTGTGTAGCGGGAAGCTTCCGTATAGTAGACTTCAGCCTGTTCTCGCGCCTCTTCACCGCGCCTAAAATCAGCTGCAGTCTCTTGCGCCAGTGACAGTCCCTCCTGATGCTGTTGTCGCTGCATCACGCTTTCAGCGTCGCGTACAAACCCGCGTAACTCATCTCTGTATTGCTGCCCTTGATCGAACGACGAGTTATCAAACGTGGATTGATCGGCGCTTAAGCTTCCTGACCGGTCCACGCGAAAGCCCCGGTCTGATCGGTTTTCGCCCCGCTTGAGCATTTCTCCTTGAGTTCCAATTCCAAGGCTAGTGCCGGGCAACCCTCCCTTTCCTTTCGAGCTTCCAGCCTTCGGCTTAGTTGCTCCCTTGGATTGACCTGTTCCAACCCCAAGGTTGGCGCTCATTCTCGCAGTGTTGGTTTCGGCAACGCTTCCACTCTTTCCCTCAAATTCACTCAAGCTCATCGACATCGTCCGCCCAGCCCGAAGCGACTCCATCCGGCTATCTTGGTAGGATCCATAATCAGCAGCGCTTTGGGTCAGCGCCGCCCCTCGCTCCGCTATCACTTGCGCATCTTCAGAATCCATCCGTGACAACATCTCTGTTAGCCTCGAGATATCTGTCTCGGTTTCTCCGTAGAACTTGGATGCGCTCTGGCGACGCGTGTCACCTTCCGAGCGATACACAGACCGTCCAATCGAAGTCATCGCATTGGAGTCGAGCGAGGATCCAAAATTCGTTTGATATCGGCTGTGACCAGCTGTTTCATCCACAAGCGAAACACCGCCCGATGTTCGCGTCCAATTTCGCCCTTCGGCATCACGGTAAGAAGCATGGCCGACATCATGCGATGGGCTGAGCCTGATCTGACCACCCGTCGCGTTCCCGGCTGATGTGGTCATGAGCGTATGATTGCCGACAGAAGCATTCCCAAAGCCGAGATTTCCTGTGGCTGCTTCTGCTGCAGCTGTCTGAGACGCACTTTTGACCGGCGCCAGGAAACTCTCATGCAACCGCCCTACCCCAACCGCGATACCAGGTCCCGCTGCGGCTAAGAACGGGATCATCGTAATGAGCAGACCACCAATGCCAGCCAAATCTGCCGCCGTTGCTGACATGCCGAGGCTCGTCTGGACGGTTTGCCCCAGCGTCCCTGGCATTTGCGCGGAAGCGTTGATCGCATCATAGCCCTGGCGCGTGATGATATAGTGGATGACGGCAAATAGCGGTCCCCACATCTGCAAATACAAAAAGCCCGCAAAATACTTCTGCATGAAGCTGAAGCCGATATTCGGGAGCAGAAAGAATGGCGCGATGATCGGAAAGATCGCAATCACGATGATGGTGATCGCGATATAGAGGAAATTCACAAACTTCTCTGCGATCGCGCCCAGAACGGTGTAATTCCATTTGGCCTGTTGTTCAGCGCGCGCAGCGGCGTAGGCCTCGACCGCAGCTGAAGCGTCTGCGCGCGCTGAATAGTCGACCACAGCATCCATCGTCGAGTTCACGAGGATAGCCTGTTGAGCGATTTCCTGCGCGGATCGGGATACGCCGACAAATTGCTGATAGATAATGGGAAGCGAAGACAACATCGCGGCTCTCGCCTCAGCATTTGTGAGATGCGGCTTAGATAATTGAGCCTGCCGATCAATCGTATTGTCAGCGGCGGCGGCGAGACCGGCGGACAGGCTCGTCCACGCGGTTGCGCATGTTTCAACGGTTACAACACCGGCAGCGGTCTCAACTCGCGTAAAGAGAGCCGGAGAGGCCGACGCCCCGAGCACAGAAGAGAGATCGGTTGCCGTCACCAACTGGTCAATTGCGATCAAGCCTGCATTGATATCTGGAAAGACACAGTCTCTCGTATAGCCAGTGAGGTTTCGAGAGTACCAAGTATCGACCGCGCGCCATCGGTCGAGCGATGATTGAACCTGAAGCGCATATCCAAACCCATGGGTTGAGTACGCCATGTCAGTTGGTTCAGCGAAAAGCGTTTCAAAAGCGCCGGTAATCGATCCTCCAATCGTCGTCGTGATCGAGGCTGGAACGGCCAGCCCGATGGGGACATTGTTCACTGTCGCCACGGGCGTCGCTGTCACCCGATCGGTCACGGTGACATTTACGGTGGGCACGAGGAGCACCAGATAAATCACGGTCGACTTGATGAGAAAGTCGAAACCGGCCTTGAAGTTCATGCTGACGGCAATTTGCCATGCGGCGAGCGCTAACCCGATGATGAGAACCACCCGGATCAAGGACGCAAACGCGCCTGATCCTGTAAAAGCAGCGACAGCATTCAAGACATCGACAATGAAAGCACCGCCGCCGGTGACGATGACCTCCATCAAACCGCTCCGTCAAGAAGCTGAAGCTCGAGATCGATCCTTGTCTCAAGCAATCGAAGGGCGCGGCGTTCGCCTGCCCCCAACGAGATGTCAGCAAGCCTGTCTTTCAAAAGGCGTGCCCGCGACGCCCGGTGTTTTGGATGCTGGGTGTGATCAAGCACTAAGAATTCAGAGAGAAGCGATGCTGCATTTTCTAAATGACGCTGACCGAACACGCCTTTGGACACCATCATCTCTCCAAACGAAACGACTACGCAGAGCTGCGCATCTATGAGGGCGAGACGCTCAGACCAGTCATCGGTGAGATTGCAGATCTTGTCCCATAGCCGCGCATTATGCGGACTATCTGTTTGCGAGAGATCCACGCTATCTTCAACCTTAGCACGAATGCACGCGTCCAACCGATATTCGCGTGAGCAGCGTTCTTCATGAGATAGATGTTCAAGTCCAATCATCATCTTGCCTGGACCACTTCTGCAAATCTGAGAGAGCCTTGCATATCGACTGAAAGGCGGCCTGCAATGATCCGCTCTAAGGTTTGGGTCTGCTCCATCACTGCCAGCCACCCGCCAATCTCAGTCGCGGCGATCGCGCGGCGATTTCGAAGCTTCGCGCGCACGCTGGTGATAGTCGATTGAACCTGCTCACTGTCATAAACGCTGATCCGCCCTTCGGCTTTGAGGGCCTCTTCGATCGCATCGAGCCCGCGTTCGAGATATTCAACAACCAGGACACCGGCGATCACATCCGAATATGCCGATAGCGGGTTACCCGCCTGATTGTTGTATTGGGTATGGACCACCAGCATTTTATAAACCGGCATCGGCGCCAGATTTACAAAGTCGATCTCTTCCCCCGTCAGCGCCGTGCGCGTTCGAGCTTTATCAGTGATGCTGCCGAGCAGAGTATCGACGCGGCTTCTAAAACCTTCATCCGCCGGAATGATAATATCTGCTCGAGTTGGACGAAGGCATTGATCGATTTCATCGCATCTGTAGACGGGTAGCGTTCCACCATCGAGCAATGCGTTGAAAGCATCGGTTGTCATTGGGATGGGCGGGAATGCTGGGACCGTTGTTCCTGCGTCCTCGGCATAGATGATCTTCATTCCGACCATGGACATCAAGAATTCTGCGTATTCCTGGTTAGTCGTGAGGCGGGCATCTTTCAGCGCCAGCCAAACCCGATTGATATTCTCTTCATTTTGACGGGAGAATTCTGGACCGGCAGCAGCGATCACACCTTGTTTGCCGGTATCCATTCCGCACTTCTGACGCGCATCGGCGGCGTCGTCATAGACCCCAGATGCCAGCCCTGAAA
Source organism: Pseudomonadota bacterium (assembly GCA_038529885.1). Taxonomy (GTDB): domain Bacteria; phylum Pseudomonadota; class Alphaproteobacteria; order Caulobacterales; family Hyphomonadaceae; genus Henriciella. The sequence continues at coordinate 22,166 of JBCBDI010000006.1, read as the reverse complement.
TTCGGCAGAGATAATCAGACTTTCCCTGGGCGCGGTCATGGACTTCCCCAAGAAGTCCCTGGGCGGCTTCGCAGCTGTCCATGCTCCAAGAGTTGATTGTATTGGCGCGTTCTTCGAGGTCGGCGAGAATACCGCCTAGCTCTGGGCTCACCGCATCGATACCGGCCTTAAAGATCAGACCTGCGCTATCGGCTGCAACTGCGCGTAAGAAATCGATAAACTCGTCCGCATCGATAAAGGAAAAGCCACCCGCAAAGAGATCTATGCCGCCGCAACCAGCGCGATATGACGGGAACTGAATTTCGATCGGATCAAGTGTTTTGCGCGGTGTGCGCAGATAGATCTGCCCAAGCGTGTAATAGCCGCCCCGTTGAAGGTCATGTGAGCTTGGCCCCGAGACATTTCCATAACCGTTTAGATCTTGCCAGAAGTCAGCCATGTCCTGGCCGACCTGGGACGAGGCAACGGGTGTTGCGGCGATAGAGAAACAAGCGGCAAGCGCCGCAATAGGCTTAATCCATGACATTTTTGGAGACTCCATATTCCTCGCCAGTTTCAAGCGTCGTGAGCGCGCGTATTCGGTATTCGAGTTCTGAGATCGTCAGCATGCCGTAGCCAACGGGAATAACGTCGCCCGTCTCGCTATCGAACAGCGCGAGCGCTGGGGTTACATCCGCGATCCCCATAGATACGCGCTGACCGGTATCGACTTGATAGGCCTCAAAGCCTTTGAGCGGTTTGCCATCCGTCGATACTGGCAAAATCGTTACGCCATGCCGGTCCGCAAATCCTGCCAGGATTTGTTCGTAGACCGCGCAGAAATCGCAGTCTCCAGCCCCAAAATAGAAGATGCCGTATCGATCTTTGACCGCATCGATGCTCGCCTTCTCGGCAGCGCGCTCAATCTCTTGTTCTGTCTGTCGGCCCAATTGGCTCGTCGGCCATTCTACCGATGGGTCAAGATCAGGATTGGCCCAAACAACACGCTTCCATTGCGAGGTCATAAAAGCGGAATTATCGACCCAGCGTTTTTGCAGCCGCATATAGGTCTCAACGTTTTCAGGCGTTGGATCCAGCACCATCGCGGCTTTGGCATTCTCAAAAATGGCCCGCTCTTCGGCAAGGCGCTCGGATGGCGACAATTCCAGAACTTCGGTGATGACGGGTTCCGGGGTGATCTCCGACGGAACCTCTGCCCGCTCACAATAGAAGTGATAGCCAAGATCCCGGTCACAGTAGGTGGGATCAGTTTCTGAATCCTCTGTGGCTGCGCCCGCAACAACAAGACATGCAAAGCCTGCGCAAAAGACCCACTTAATTCCCATGGTTTGGAAGCCTCCTTTGAATGGCTGCGGAGGCGGCGGTTGGATCTGGGATGGTCAGCGAGTTTTCAAGGTCTTCATAGAATTCCGAGAGGTCCATCGCGCCGATATCAAGCGAGGCGAACTCGGCCACGGTGAAGCCTGAGCAATATGGGTTTTTGGCGTCCCCATAAGAGCGACCGAGCTGAGCGCGACCTTGTTCAGTGATGATGCGCGAGAGGCGCGAACCGTGGCAACAATAGGATCGCTGCTTTTTCAGACAAACCCCAAACAAGGTTTTGTCTGAGCAATAGGTTCCAACATAGGTGCACTCGTGCAAGCCTTGGCTTTGAGCGAGCCGTTGCTCATCAGCATTGCATTGGTTGAGGCCAATATCGTTGAGGATGCCCTCATCCTTACAGCAATTAAACGCCCCGAAGATGGCCTTGCCACATTTCAAATTCTCGCCATCAAAAATGGTCAGTGAGTTTTCATCGAGCTGCGACGCGCCTTCAAAGACCGCGGCAAAAGCTGCGCTTGCTTTTGCAAATTGATCTGATGGCTCGGGCTCAATCGCTGGGAAGCATTCTCCGGTGATGCAATAGACATTTTGCGAGCAAACGGAGACCGTTCCGGTCTGGATTTGCTGAGCCGGACAAGAATACTCATGATGTTCGGAGATACAGGTGCCGTCCGAGGAAGATGAGAGACACGTGGCTTGCACCAATTGGCAAGAGGGATCTGGAAGAGCGCATGTGTTCAAGACCTGGCCGCTCATGACTTCACACGATGCGGTGATCCGCATACGCCAGCATTCACCGCCTCGTGGGAGATAGCGCCCCTCGCCTGCGCCGTGGCGCTGCCAATGGACTTGCCCGCAAGCAGCCTTCGTCAAACCCCGGCACGGCGTAAAAGACCCCGTCGTGAATGCCGCGAGCAGGTCTGTGTGGTAATCGACGTAGGAGGCATAGTCGATCGCGCCGGAAGCGACACCATAACCGCTGACAGCTGGACCTGCGATGCACGCTTCTACATGCCCTGTACATTCGCCGCGGGCCTGAAAAGCCGAGCACGACGAAGGATTTAGCTCAAAGCCATTTTGTTGGGTAACGATCCTCGGGATAAGCGTCGTGTTCGCCGCTGACGTGCACTGGATTTCCCACACATCTATGGGTTCTATGCCCAGAATAATGGTCGCTGATGTTTCTCGGCACTGCGCCTCTGCCACGAGCGCGTCGCGCTGCCTGGAAGCGCTCGTAACATAAATCCATACCGATTCGACCCGGGGCGCGCCGGTATAGTCGCAGGTTTGGTCTTCATTGCGGCTGGTGCCCGATACTTCACATCCATAGCGCCCGGAGGTCGTGTCATAGACAGCACTATCGGTGCAGGCGCCATATTGGCCAGATAGCCCGACATCTGCTCCAACCACAGCTAAAGGATCTGCCTCAACAGCGAGACCGGCCGCCAGAAGCGTGCGCGTCGCTGCCGGGTCAAGATAATTGGGGCTAATGGCGCGGGTATAGGCGGTTCCCGCAGCGCCGGTTCCACCGAGCGCCGATTGGCCGGCGCTATCCATTGCAGCGGGATTGTTAAAATAGGAACGCTCGGCTGGTGTGTCTGAATATGATGGTAGCGCTTGGACGGCGCTCGCAGCCATCAATTCTTGGCCGCCTTGCGGGAAGGCATCTCGCACCGCGTTCTGACCATCACGATAAGCGTCTTGGCCAAAGCCGCTTCCAGATGGCAACAGGCAGGATAATGCTAACGCGAAGAGCCACCGACGTTTCATAAGCGCGGCTCCAGGCGCTTTAGAGCAGCCTTCGCTTGCATCGGCGCGAGGCTTCCATGATCGGAAATGAGTTGGAGCGCTGCGGCGACAGAGATATTGCCCGAGAGCGTGTCGCCACGAATAGGGTCGCAGACAAAGCCATCACAGACAGGTTCGTCCATTATGACGGCGTACGTCGGAACCGTTTCCACGCCGAGCGCCTGGAAGAGGCGCGGGTCAACGCTGATGCCGACATCATCGCCCTCTTCGAACAGTTCCCGGACCCGATTTGCAAACGCGCCATAAGAGCCACCGTAGAAGCCGCGCACCACGACCACGCCGCCTGCTTTTTTGGTGTCGCGAATAATCGACGTCAGCGCCGCATCCGGCATGGAGAGACTGACGAACGTGACGAAGAGCGGTTTCGCACTTCCCTCATCTCGTGATGCACGCGCGATATCACCTGCAGCCGAAGCAAGTGCGTTCGCATCAACCCTGCCATCACCGTCAAAGAAGCTGCCTCCCTCATTCCCGACACTCGCGAGTCGCTCATTCAGGCTATCGCGCATCTCTCGCGCTTCATCTGAGAATCGTTCAGCCTGCGCCATGATCTCAGAGACATCGATTGGTGTTTCGTCCAGATCGCGGCGAGCATCGAGATAGTCCCGCGCGACATCGCCAGCCTGACGGTGGATATCAGCCTTTCCTTGATCGGATCGCTCAGTTTCTTGCGCGACCGCCCAACCTGCAACGGCGGTAAGTGCGAGCGCACCGATCGCGAAGAATAGCTTAGAAGTGTGCGATGGCTTCATCATTATCCTACCCCGCACAACAGTTGCGCTTGCCCCAATAGAGGTAGCCAAAGTCTTCGCCGATGACGGGCCCCCATTTGAGGGACTGCCAAACCATGGTGGAGCGCCCGATTGGAATACAGGCCCGGTGCGAGCCCCGCGTTACGGGAACGGGAACCGTCGTCTGCACGCGCCACTGAGACTTTCTCCAAACCGGCGCATATTGGTCCTGACACAGCACCGCGCTGTCAGAGCCAGCCGCGCGCGGTGTAAGACCAAGGCGATAATTGTGATAGAGCAAGCGATTGGCCGCGAGCACCGAGCCCATGGGCTGACCAGTCTGTGTCGGAATGTTTTGCGTCAGCGGATAGACATTGCCTTGGCAACCTGAGCACCAGAAGAGTTCATCAATGGGTCTTGCAGCGGTGGCCGCAACACAATCGGCTGAACAGGCAAGCAGAGCGACCGGGTTGGAAAAGGCCGCTGCTTCTGGGTTCATAATCATGGAGAGCCCGTCATCGTGCCAGAAGGGATCAAGCTCTGAGAGCCAGGCAATGTCCCATTGCGGGGTCCGCAAGCACGCCGCATCGGTGATCAGTTCCAACATCTCAAAGAGCGGGTAAATGTACCAATGTGCTTCCCAGACGCCTTCTTCACCAACGCCCTGATCGCGTTCGGCACGTCCATGGCCGCGTGGCAGCACGTCTGGCATCACGAAACCACCAAGGTTCGGGAAGCAATAAGGCTGCATGGTTACGTCGGCCAGTCGAGACGGTTCCCACCATCCAATCGACAAACCAACGCGAATGAAGAGCGGCGGCGGGGCCGGACAAGTACAGATCGGGCTGGCTGGATTTGGCGTATCCGGGCGCGATGATGGCACGACTGGAATTGAACCAACCGTGATCGGGAACATACAATCCCAGCAGACATCCGTGATGGGATTGATAAACCGCCCCGAACAGATGGCTTCACTGACTTCACCGAGGGCGCTTGAACCGGTGTCTTGAGCCTGACTGAGCCCCGGCAAAAGAAGCATCGATGCCCCGGCGACTGCCATACTATTTACAAATCGCATCATGGCATCACCTCCTCTACCTGGAGCAGGCGTTCCGACTGGCTTATTTTAGCTGGAACGTTGCGGATCCCAAATTTTGTCGCGATCAGGCCTTCTTGGTCAAAGAAAACTGGCTGCTGGATGGTTTTCTCCAACTCAAACGGCGCGCCATTTACGAGAATGATTTTTACGCCCCACGGCGAAAGCTCACTTTGACGGACCGCCCAATCAACTTGAGGGGCCTGATCACCATCAATGAGCAGCAAAGGTGTGCGCATGCGCACCGCATCCAGAGGATTTACCGTCTGGCCTGCGGCGATCACGAGACGTCCTTCGGTGTCGCGAATATCTTCGGGCGATGTCCAAGATGGATCATAGCTCCAGCTGCGTGGCTCCAACGTGTGCGATATTCCCAGAACCGGGACGGGCCTTTTTATCTTGGCTTTGGCGCGGTCGGCGAATTCGCGCTCAAGGCGATCCAATTCGCCGTTCCCACGCATTTCTGTGAGACGCCGTTTAATTTGCGACAGGAGATCTTCCTCTGAGATCTCAAACGTCTCGCCATAGGTGCCCAGATGCTCTGCGCCCGCATGCCAGCTAAAGGATAGGACGAGCGCGACCGATAATGCGGATTTCTTCCACATATCCTATCTCCTTATATCTGGAATCGAAGCTGTCTGGGCTTGGTGACCAGACGAAATACTGCCCATCTGGAATGGCGCCGGGGTCAATGGCAGTGACATTTGGGTTTGCACCGGTCAGCGATTTAATCGCACCGAGGCGTTCTCCATTGACCGCAACCTCTACCCCTTCAATAGAAACGTCGTCACCACTCACGCCCCGCACAATTTTCACGAATGGTAGGTTTTCTGGATAGTAAGGGTTTGGGCCTGGGGTGAAGGCGACCATGTCACCGCGCTGAGGCGCAACACCCTTATCGACGATGAAGACCCAGTTCGGCAGTGATTGGGTTTGATTGATCAGAATGAAATGATTCTGGCTCCAATTTTGGGCGGTTCGAAGACAGGCGATCGCCAGGATGATCGCATACAGCCAGAGCCATTTATTGTTTAGAAGTCGACGCTTGTGCTGAACTGTTGCCATCATCCCTACTCCACACCGCGCGCTTCAGCAGCGAGGCTGTCGCCGAACGATTGGGCGGTTGTTTCAGAAGTGATGTCATCTGAAACAACCGCCAGGGCGTTCGTGCTTCGAGAGACCGGGCCAGGTTGCCGTTCTCGAACGCCCAAACTTGCGCGAACTGTATCTGTGAGGTCTGGAATATCGCCTGCGAGGACAGCTTCCTTTACGACGACAATATAGCCTTGGGCTTCCAATGAGGTGAGCGAGCCCTCAATCTCGGTTGCGACTGTATCAATCCAGCGGCTTGCACTTTCTTCGCTAGCGCCCCGCGCCAACAACCAATCGCGCTCCTCCTCAATTAGGGTTTTGACCGACACAGAGACGATTTTGGGCTGCGCGCTCCAACCACGCGCTGAGATGGCAAGCGCGATGATAGAAAGACCCACTGCTATCAGTGTTACAATCTCGAGTGTAGACTTTGGCAGGGTCATGACGCCCTCGCTTTCTCGGCCGTGCGCATGGCGAGCCAAGCGGGTAGCCGCAGGATACAAGTGGTTACAAATAGCCCAATGAGAGCGATCCAAATCCCATCTATCAGCGCCTCTTTATTTTCTCGCCAAATGATATGGTCGATAAAATTCTTCACGCTCATCAAGCCGTCACTCATGTCGAAGCCGCGATAGAGCAAAGGCGCGGCGAGCACAGCGCCAAGGGCGACCAGTGCATTTTCAACCCCCCAAGCAATCGTCTTTAAAAACAAACGAAAGCGCGCAGGCGTGAGGGATCGCCAAGATAAGCGTTTCATGAGGATTGTCCTTTCGATGCAATGAGAGCGACCGCGTCCTCGATCGGCACATTCATTTCTGCGAGGCGTTTAAACTCAGCGAAGACATCTGGATCCGAAGAATAAGCAACCAGGCTCTGAGCATCGAGCGCAAGACGGCCAAGGCAGCGAAAGCCACCCGCTCCGCGTACGAGCGCCTCGGAAAAAGCGCCTTTAACGGTCTTCAACGATTTGATTGCGGCCTCGAGACCAGGATCGAGCTCAACCAGGCTCGCAGCGCGCAATTGCTCGACCGCATCATCCTTCATGCGCATAAAGATCGTCCAGTCGGAGTTTTGGAAGGCGAGCTTTGCGCCCTCAGACTTATTCACGTCCTCAATTGATTGGGTGGCCGTTATCAGGCTCGCATTGTATTTGCGGCACCGACGCGCAAAGCCTTCAATGAAACCTGCTGCCTCCCCATCGCCGAGGATTTGCCAGGCCTCGTCCATCATCAGCACTTTGCGCTGAGAACGGTTGGATCGCATCGTAGCGTCGACCAGGAGCAGCAAACAATAGATCACGAGCCGGCGAAGCTGTTTATCGGTTCCAAGCTCCGAAAGCTCGTAGACCGTGAACGGATTATCGATCTTGATCGAAGCGGGCCGCGCAAAGAAATCGCCATAGGCTCCATCGGTTAGAAATGGCGCCAAAGCTTGAGCCATATCTTCCCCGCGTTTTCCGGCTTTTTTCAGTCGTTCGACCACATGGTCTGGTTTTCCTGATGCGCCAAACTCGTCCCAGACCGCGGTCACAGTTTCCATCATGAGACCGCGCTCTGCTGGGTTTGGTTTTTCGCCCTGGAAAGCTGATTCCAACATAAAGCCCGTGATGCCAACTTTAGCATCTCGTACACCGTCGGAATCTAAATCTTCTCCAAACAGGCTAAACGGATTGAGCGAGACTTTTTTCTCCGTGGAGAAGGTCACGCATTTGCCGCCCTGAAGCCGAGCGCTTTGAGCAAATGAATATCCATCATCCAAGACGACGACGATGTCGCCGGTCGCCGCATGAGCGCTGGCGAGCTCCTGGAGCAGGACTGACTTACCTGATCCAGACGCACCGAAGATACCGACATTATGATTGCCTTCCCCGACATTTTGGAATGGTGACCACATCCAAGGTTGTCCTCGCCGCCCGACCATCAGCAAGACGGGTTCGTTGGACCCACGCGGTTCGCCATGTAGCGGCGCGAGCGCAATGGCGGTCTGGGCAACCATTCGCCGCGTTAGCTGCAGTGTCTTTAGGTCTTTGATCGCCCCATCGCCGCCATTCATGGGCATACAGGCTGAAAGCAACGGTCGCTGGATACGACTACCTTTCGCGATATCAAGTCCAAGGTTTTTGTAGATCGAGCGCACCGAGCGATCGGCTTTTTCGATATCCTCCGATGGCGCAAGCACGCCAACCGTGTGCGCGGCCCGCACCAATCGATCGCCAGATTGAAGCTCACTAACCACTTCGCGCCAATCGCCCGCCTTCTCGCTCAAGGACGGATCAATTTTGGACATTGGCCCTTCAGCCGATCGCACAGATGAAGCAAGCTTCGTGGATGCATATGAATTGGTGAGATCTGCCCCGCCAAAACTAAGCGTCATGCAGGATAAAACCGATCCAGAATGACGAAGCGTATCGGTGGTTGGGTGTCCAATCAGAAGCGGCGCAGTCCAGCTTGAGATAAGCTGGGGATAAGACCGGATCTGAAACATGCGCCATTCAAAGTTGGCACGTTCAACATCGAGCGTTCGAGGATTGAAGGTTTCAGTGCGAACACCGAGCCCGCTCGATCCAACTTGATATTCTGTGTCGTCACGCACGCATTGAACATCGATCATCCGGTTTTCGTCAAAGCTTACATCACTTGCCCACGCGCCCCGCCGAGGGTTCAGGACATCATCCATAAGGGCTATGAGGCTAGGGCCATCCATACGTGCGTGACCGACGCGTGCAGTATCGAGCGTGCCTTCGAGCTTATCTCGAAGCGCTTGAAGCTCGAATATGTCGGCAGAGCTCGGTTTGCCTGGAAAGGACAATGCAACAAAAGCGCGCCATTCACGCACCAGGAATGGCAACGCGTTCGTAAGGCTCGTCCAAGCGGCCTTCTCCAAGAGTTCGCTTCGGGCGTTGGCGATCGCGCGGTAGACACCGCCTTTTGTTGCGCGCGGCCGCGCCCAGTCTTCAATAATCGGCGCTACGCGGGGGCTGGACCAGTTTAGGAATTGCACGACGCCGCGCGTCATGGCGTCTTCGGTCGCCCATTCCTTTAAGAGCGAGATGAAGCTCTCATCGCCATTCGCGATGGGCGCAATCTCGACCACCCAACCTGTAGACGCCCGGTTATGGAAGAGCATCGTTTGCGGATCGTAGATCCGGTAAGGAAGCATCGCGCTCAGCCGGTCACGTTGCTCTAAGCTCTTAAAGCTCTCGACAAAGCCATCGGCGCCAAGAAGACCGCCGCCAATACGCCCTATCAAGGATGACGCTCGTTCCATCAGAGGTGCAATACCTGCTGTCTCCGGGCCGTAGCCTTCTTCTTTGGCGCTGCGTTCAAGGTCGGAGGAGTAAGCCATGATCTATTCCACCACCCAATCAGCGGCTTCGACTTCGACCCAGATCACGGAACGTTCGTGATAGATGCCGCGTCCATCGACATATGGAGAAATGATGACGGGCAAGATCTTGGCGTTGCTCCGGCGCGGTGTGTTCTGGGCTGCAAGATCGCCAGTCACCATAGGAGCGTCCGGATTTTCCGTTTCCAGCGCCGCCTCTATGCGAGGCTCAACCGCCAACTCATTCTGATCATGGACAATGGATGCGGGCTCTGAATAGTCCGCGACCAGCTCTGTTACGCGCTCGGATTCTGGTACCAGCACGCCGTCGCGGCGGACCACAGTTCTGGTAATGCGAAGTTCTTCAGACGCGTTTAGTGCAGATGTTGCAAGACTGGACCCAAACGGTGTAGTTTCGAGCTTCATTTTCTCGCTCAGCACAGCAAATTGCGCACCGATCGCAGCTTCTGGAAAGGCAGCACCGAAAAGGCTATTCGCCATCGGTTCTTCGGCAATTGGTGTGTCTTCAAAAGCTGCATCAATCTCAAACCGTGTATCGGCCATCATAGCGGGTGCGGCTTGAAGCTGTTCATCGCCATAGCTCGTTTGAAGAAAGGGACGCCCGCGTTCTATCTCGTCATCGAAATAGTCCTGATCGAGTGGCTGGATCCCACGTAACTTTTTGGGTGTTGCGGAAAGCGGAAGGCTTGTCTCTGGATAGCCAGATACCGGGCCCGCTTCAGCCGGATCGCTGTCGAGTTCAGAAATTGTGATTGCGTCAATCGTGTCGGTGCGCGCGCACACCCCGTCTTGCCGCTCACAGCTCCAATCCTGAAACCAGGTGGTTTCTGAAGTCATGACGCCGCCCAGGCTGGTGCACCCAGCAAGAGTAACGAAACTAAAAATACAAAACAGCACGCGCATGACGAGACCTTTCGAAGATCTAAGTGAACATGGCCGCGCTGGCAGACAGCGCGCCGGTTTTGGTGAGCGTTTGAGTAACAAGGAGCGCGACGGCTGCGCTTAGAGCGCTTAAGTAAACGCCCATGACCTTGCCGCCGGTCGCAAAGCTGCGAGAGGCTGCGATGGCAAGGCTGGCTGCAATCACGAACATGGCGGCGAGATAGATGGGCTCTCCAGCACTCGGTTGGTGCACAAAGGCGAGTGAGGTCGCGATGGTGCCGATGACCATCATAATGAGATTGTAGAAGTAGGCTGTGTTTGGTTCGCGCTCCCCGTTAACGGCGAAACCTGTCATGGACCCGCCCATACAGGCCCCCGCAGCGAAGAGTTCAAGAGTCGCAAGCATTACTTTCCTCCTTTGAGCCAAGCGTCCAGATCGCTCGGCCCAAGCATGCCGTATCGAATGGCGCCGTCGTCTCGGATCAGGATCGGTGTTCCGGAGAGGCCAAGAGTTCGGGCCGCGCGTTCATTGCGCGCGACCGCCATCGCCCGTTCGCAAGAAGGCCCAGGTTTCAAATTCCTGGTATAGGCTTGGTAGAGCGCGGTTTCTGGATCAGAAGCGCAATAAACCGTCTCTGGAACAGCGCGACCGCCGACGCTTCCGACCAGATAAACACTGGCTTCGACATCGCCGAGCGCAACGACAGATTCTGCAAGTCCCGCGCAATATGGACAGGCGGGATCTGCGATAATCGAAACATGGCGAGCACCTTCGCCGGTTACGATGGCGTCGGCAGGATCGAAGGTCCCCGAGAGACCATTTGCGAGCGAACTCGGTGCAGCGCGAGGTGCGGAAGACGTGTCGGAGACCCCATATTTTGCGTCGAGCGCATCTAAACGGTCGTCTGTAATGGATCTTCCGAGCTGGAGATCGAAAACGCGCCCGATCACCATCAATCTTGCATCGGGTGTGGTATAAAAGACTGATTTACCGGCCACCACTTCGCACAAGGGCGATGTCAGCGCGCAGTCGACGCTATCGATGTTCGTGTTTGGAAATGCGTTGCGAATGGCGCCCTCATCGGCTGATGCCAATCCCGAGCAACCAAGGGCGAGGAGGGCTAAGCCTAAGGTCGTTCTCATGGCCGACCTCCATCATGGACATCGCGAACCGTTGAGCCCGAGACAAAGACCAGTTCGACAGCCACACCAGCGGGCAGCTCAATGACGCTGTCATAATCTTCAGCCTGCTCGATCAAGAAATCTGCAATGCGGTCGGAGGCCGATGAGATGCCGCCGCCAACCCCGCCGCGTATAATATCTTCAGGGGAAAGGCTTTGATCTTCTGTTCCGCTGAAAGGCGTGTAAGCGCGCTGAACATTTGCGCCGAGCGCATCGCCGAAGCCACCAACAAACGACGCCAAAAGCGCTTGCTTAATAAACGCCCCTTCTCTGCGAATAACGCGCCCGCGGACGCCAACTTTACCGAATTGCGCAACATACCCTTCAACTGCGGTCTCAACGACTTCGCCGCTCGCACGCAAACAGGTCATTTTCTGTAAACGGATTAGGACGCGCTCTGAAGAGAGGTCTGGCGTCGCAGCGCCATTGACCTGGCAGCCGGTAAGGTCTGTTTCTAATGGGGCTCCATCCTCAAGGACAGATTTTGCTGGACCAGTAATCCTGAGCAAAACCGGGAGCGGATCACTCTCATCCTCCGAGCCAGCAGGCATGTCGACTGTGACCAAAAATGTAGCGGGCGCATAAGCATTTGTTGGTACCCAGTCAGCAATATCGCCTCGCGTGAGACCAAGGTCCGTTTCAGTGGGCGGGCGTGCATACGTAACACCACTATAGTCTTCCATTTCTTCAAACGAGACCGGCTCAGTGGTGTAGGTTTCGTCGTTCGATTCAAATCGATCGATCTGAACCGAACGACGACGCCAAATGGGAGGTTCAATGGTTGCTGACGCCGTGCCCTCCTCATTCGGTGTTTGATTTGTTGGTTGCTGAAGTGCCGTGCGCCCGGCGAGCGAGCGTTTTAGATCGTCGTTTGAGCGTTGAAGACGCAGCATCTCAGCTCGTAGGTCTTCGATTTCCATCGCAGTTTCATTGGTGATCCCACGCGCCGGTTGAGCGAGTTTTTCTGACAGTGTCGCCAGTTCTTCCTCAACGAACTTCAGACGCGCTTCACCGCCTGTAACCCATTGAGCTTCAGCGTCTCGCGGATCTACCGCGGCAAGCCTCGTTTTGCTCGCGGCTTGCCGTGCCCGACCTTCAGGATTTGAGGGCGCGACAAGCACGTAACCGAGCCCGGCAGCGAATAGGAGCCCGATAAGGCTAAAGGCAAGCAGGCGCTGGCGATTAGCAAATCGTTTGTTTGCGTGAATGTCTGTGTCTGAAAACTCAGCCATTAGTCTTGCCCTTTCACGATTAGGAAAATCTGGCCGGTCTTGCGCCTAGCAATGACGTCTTGTTCGCCGGTCGCGGCGACGACATTGAAAACAGCCAAGCGTCCGAAATTGATTACGCGCGGCTCTTTAGATTCATTACGAACAGTGATCGCATATCCGGACGCGCCGTTGCCGGTCCATTCGATAACGCCGCGTTGAGAAAAGCCTTGAGCAGCCAGCGGTCCGGTCAGCCAATCGAGTTTGCGAAACCTGCTTGTCTCAAATCCATCGACTCGAGCTCCGGAATACATGGCTTTAATGAGAACCGAGGCCAGATCTGCGACTTGGGTGTCTTGGCCTCGCCCATCTATTGCATTGGTTTCTACCCTCGAATTCAGCAATGGCTTTGAAGCACGGGGAGCCTCGAGCATTTTAGGTGCGGCGATCGCGACTTGCAGAGTGGGCACGTCCCGAACCCGCATCATCACCTGGTAAGTATACCCGGCGTTGGTAGAAACGAAGAAAGAAAGGTTTTGCTGCGCCTCTTCGCCAATTACCACATAGAGATCGCCTGTGGCCGGGTCTTTGGTCGCGGAGAAGTCACCCTCTGGATGGCCTTCTCCGATCTTTTGTACCGAAGCGGCTTGGTCATCGTCAAAAGCGATTCGGGTCATACCGGTTTTCGAAGCCTCAAGTAAGATGACGCCATTCTCATTAGGTTCAAGCGTGATCTGAGCGTTTGCGCTCATTAAAGCTGCGACCGATGCCGCCATTAGGGAAAGAGTTTTAATTCGCATCAGCAATCACCTCCGCGCGCATGCGGGCGCCGAGACCTTCCTGTGGTTCAAGTTCTTCGATGTTCTGGAGATAGAGGGAGTAATCTTCTTGAAAGAACTGCATGGCGAGCGTCATTTGGCGCTGATCGACAAGCTTAGTGCCGACAAATGTGCGCAGCTCTCCGGTGACTTCTACATAAAGGCTTTTTGGGTCTTCATAGACATCTCTTGGATACCAAGCGCGCGATGATGATCCGTCCTTCCAGCGCTCTACGGTCTCGCGTAAGTCGGCTGATACGCGCCCGCGCGCAGAAGGATGCGTGACGCTTAAGATCCGTTCTTCGAAATAGTCGGCCGTCTCGGGAGTGATGTTTTCAAAGAAGTAACTTATTGTGATGGCAGTTTCGCGCAGATAATCCCGGCGAACCTTACCGGCCTCAACCGTCATGGGTTGACTGGTCAGTGGCACCAGGACCAATTGGTCTTTCTTCGCAGTTACCGAGAGCGAAAGAACGACAATTGAAACAAGGGCGATCAGCAAAAGCACGATCGCGACATTGCGCTGACGACCAACGATTTTGAGTTGAGTGATGGCGTTATCAGGCGTCATGGTGTTCACCCTGCCAGCACGCGTTCATGAGAGGGCGGAATAGCTTTCCAGCGCATGACCGTGTCAGGCATGATCCAGTATAGCCAATGAATGAGCTTGGCTGAGTTCTCGCCGCCTTTAAATTTGCGCAATGCCATCACGACGATTGCCGCTGCGGGCATAGAGATCCAAATCTCCCAGAAGATGATCCCTATTCCGGCGGTGCCAAGAAAGGCGATGAATTCATCAATGGTGAAGACCAGAATTTTCTCAGGCACATCGAGCCACCGTGGCACTTTATAAGTTCGCTCACTCATCAAAACCTCCGATTACGATAAGAAGGATGTGATGCGGCCCCAGCTGAGAATGGCGCTCACAAGCGGCTGTCTGAATGTGCTGGGGCGCTGACATCGGTCTTACTTCGCCTCTGTCAAAAGGGGCGCGGAGGATGGCGCTGCCATCTGCGCTTCAATTTGCTGAGGCTCATCAGGAAGTTCGGCTGCCACAGCTGTGAGGACAATTGGGCCGCCAATACCGACCAGCAGACCAATCCCAGCTGGGACCAGAATGGTTCCAATCGACATCCGCGCAATGGCGCCTGCTGCAGCGTAACCTAGAGCGATCAGGGTAATGATCCGACCACCGGAACCTGCAAGCCAATCCCCAAGCTGCGTTTCGGCGGCCAGGAATGTTGTGTCAGCGCCGGCCGCTGCAACGCCCGCGAGAACAGTTCCCGCAAGCGCTGCAGTCACGAGGCCGATAGTAATCGCCCCTCCCCGCTGAAGTTTAGATTTGATTTTTAATTTGAACGCCATACTTGGTTCTCCGGGTTCAGATGAAGACGCGGTCTTCACGAAGCCCGGATAGGAAGGACGTTCAATTTTGTTCCGTCAATCTACCTCAGAACACGAAAAATATCGGATAAACCCATATATTATCGGGGGTTTGTATATTTTTCGCCAAAGCAGCGAATTTTATTCGCGGCAGCGATATTTTTCGCGTGCAGCGCTTTCAAAAAAGATGAAAAATAGTCTCGTTTTCTTTGATTCAGTGCATTCCGGGAACGATTTTTCTGTTTTTGAAATGAAATAATACTAAAAGGCAGAGTCATAATTCTCTTATAACGAGATTTAGCTTGGACATTTTTAGAGTTAAGGCAGCGTGATTTTCACTGCTGACGATTTGAAACACGAAAAAGAAAGAAGAAAAGAACCGCTCCTGATGCAAGGACAAATTCTTCAAACAGGTTTCAACGGAATGTTGCCGGTTTCCCTACAAGTTCCCTCATTGGAGCGCCGCTCAATGAAGTAACTCTCTTTGTGCGACCCTCTATACATTCAGCGGGTGGGAGCGCCGACTTCGAACAAGAGCACGTTTTATTTAGACCGTTTGCGTCCCCGCACGCGAAGTACATCTTCTATAGAAAACGCCTCTATAAAAGACTCTCGTTCTTCTGCCGCTTCTAATAGCTTGGATAAGGGCACGCCCAAACCATGCGCCACTCTAATTGCGATATCGAGTTTGTTGGTGCCTTGGGTCTCTAAATCACAAATACGACTTTGAGGAATACCGGCGCGGCAGCCTAAACTGGTTTGAGTGAGATCCAACGCAATTCGGTTGGATTTGAAGACACGCGCTAAATCTTTCTGAGTCTGTTCGATGAAACTTATCAGCGCCTGCTCGTTCGGATCCAGTTGAATAGTCATAACGCCCCCTGAGCCCAACTTCTTTCGCTCTGGCCGGTAACGTTTAGACATCGCCTGAGGCGTGCGTCGGTTTTCGACCCGATCGTTTGAGCTCCCTCTTAGATTCCACAGTCTCGTTAGGAAGCTTCACAAACCTGATGAAGACAGACCGATATGGTTAATACTAGGGTATAATTGCAAATCAGTCGTTTGACGCAGGTATTAACCACAGAAGGTTCTGATAACTAATCGGATCTACTAGCCAAAAAAATTGTGGGAATTACCCTGACGATATCGCTCAAAGTGGAAGAAATACAGCAAATTGTTCGATCCATGAGCAAACAATACGGCGCATCAAGTCAGAGTTGAAGGTTGACGTCTACGACGCAGTCTCGATGACATTTAGCGGCCCGCCTTGGAGCAAGCGTCTATATCCGCCGTCAGCAAGTGTTTGACCTGCGCGGCTATAGCTGCGCATCCGATCGCGCATCGTTCTCTGGCGCGACCATTCGGATTCAACGCGTGCTCGACCATAGATAATCTCTGCCGCGTCACGAAGGGACAATCCAGCCGCAGTGGCATCTAAACAAATCAGCGCGTTACGAAGACGCAGTGTCCGCTCCGTCCATTTGAATGGCCCTGGATGCAAAATTTCTTCGGCGAGTTTATAAGCATCATAAGCGCGATGCATTCGGTCTGGGCCTCGCGTATCAAGGTCCACCCTAACGGGTTCCTTTGCATGGAGAAGAGACATTCCTGAGCAAATGGATTGCGCAGAAGAGTAGTCGCCTCGCGTCAAAAGATGTTCAGTTCCATTGAAGTCTCGCAGAACATCGATCTGACAGCCGTCGATTACGGCCTTCATTTCATCGATCTCTCCGCTGTTCCGCTTACTCACCTTCATTGTTACGATCGCGGGATCCCATCCTGACAACCAATAGACGTCAGCGCGAGGCGCTGGCTGGTCGGGATTAGGGAAGAACATGAGCCCCCAAGTCTCAGCGAGTGGGCAACGCTCGTAAAGGTGCAAGATCTTGCTATCAGCAATACACGACATCGAACGCTGAACCGTCATAAAATTCGCGTAGGCTTCGACGAGAAATTTCGGGTTTCGCCGCAGAAACTCCCACGCCCAATCACGCCGACGAAGGCCAATCGTATAGGCGTATTTTTTGAGATAATCGTTGATTTCTACAGTGTTGTCGTATGGAGGTTGCCGGCTCATAGAGAGTTGCCCTGCAATTTCCTTGCCGAGACAACAACGCTTTAAGCGCGTTTCCAAAAAGCGCGAGAGGGTATTGTCAGGGGAACGTGAGCCTTAACCGCCCTGCTCTACGGTCGGCCCATGACCAAGAACCCGTTTCGCTATTTCAAAACATCGCCCGAGGTCATCCAATTTGCAGTGATGATGTATGTCCGGTTTCCACTTTCGTTGCGCAATGTCGAAGACTTGCTTCATGAGCGAGGGATAGATATCTGCCATGAAAGTGTGCGCCTTTGAGTCGATCGATTTGGCCCGATCTTCGCCGGTAAGATACGAACCAAGCGAGCTTCATACATACGCCAACATACTCAATGGCAGTGGCACCTCGATGAGGTGTTTGTGAAGATCAATGGCGTGCAGCATTACCTCTGGCGCGCCGTCGATCACGAAGGTGAAGTGCTAGAAAGCTACGTGGCCAAAACTCGGGATAAGCAGGCTGCACTTACCTTTTTGAAGAAAGCCATGAAACGGTATGGAGCACCCAGGCTCGTCACCACCGATCGACTTCGGTCGTATGGCGCCGCCATGAAAGAGATCGGAAACCAAGACCGCCAGGAGGTCGGTCGCTATCTCAACAACCGGGCTGAGAACAGCCACCTACCCTTCAGGCGCAGAGAGCGGGCGATGTCCAGATTTCGAAGGATGAGCAGCCTCCAGAAATTCGTTTCGACACACGCTTCATTCCACAATCACTTCAACTTAGATCGCCACATCAATCATCGTCAGACGTTCAAATCGATGAGAAACGCCGCCCTCACAGAATGGCGCCAGCTTCTGGCTGGATAAGAGCCCTTACCCCTAGCGATGCTGGAGACTGGTTCGCATTAGACTGACAGCACCAGAATGAGATCAAGCTCACCCGTTTCAAAGCCCAGGTCTTCCAACTGAAAGTCCAAGTCGAGATGATCAAGTGCGGCCAGTTCAACTCTGAGCAAGTCGCTGTCCCACCCCGCATTCTCTGCAAGCTTATTGTCAGCCAGGATGTAAGCGCGCTTCTGGCCATCGCTCAGATCGCTGATCCTAACCACAGGAACTTCTTTGATACCAAGTTTACGTGCTGCTTCCAGGCGCCCGTGACCAGATGAACCAAAAGAAGGGTTGTTTCATGATAAGATCAGTTTTCGCCGCGTCCGTCCTGATGATGAGCGGCGCCGCCGCATTCGCGGATCATCATGGCGATGACACATCGGCGATGGTTTGCGTGGAAGCCGGGACACAGGCGCCTGATTTCAGCGCGGTGACCACGACTGGCGAGACCGTAAGTTTTGCTGACATTTCAGGCGAAAACGGCGCCGTGGTGGTGTTTAGCCGATCTTTGGACTGGTGCCCCTACTGCAAGGCGCAAGCCCTGGAGCTTGAAACCGTGACGGCAGACCTGGAAGCCCAGGGCTGGACGCTCAACCTGATCACCTATGACGCGCCTGAAATTCTCGCCGCCTATAGCGCTGAAAAATCGCTCAGCTATACGCTGCTGTCTGATACGGATTCCGCGATGATCGATGCCTATGGTCTGCGGAATACCGAGATGCCAGCAGGCAGCCGGTTTGATGGCGTTCCGCATCCTGCCATCATTTATGTCAAAGCCGACGGAGAAGTCGCCGGCGTCCAGAAAGAGGAAGGCTTTAAAACCCGTCCTCCAACCGAGGGTATTCCGCAATTGGTGACCCTCATCAATCAAGGCGCATCTTAACACGCCTGAATTATACAAGATCGGCATAACAGTTTGCCGACATTGAGCTCTGTCCGGTTGCGGGCCAAAAACCCATCTTGTTTGCGTTGCAAATCAAGGAGGCGTTTTTGGCCCGCAATATTCTTCATATCAATGCATCAGCCCGGTCTGAAGGGTCGGTGTCTCGCTCGCTCAGCCAGGCCGTGGTCGACCGGGTGTCTGGCCCGGATACACAGGTTGTCACGCGCGATATTGGCGCATCGCCCGTGCCTTTGCTGACGGAAAGCTGGGTCGGCGCCAATTTTACGCCGGACGATGCGCGCTCCGCTGAGCAGATTGAAACTCTGGCGCTCTCGGATGCGCTGATCGCCGAACTCGAGGCGGCAGACACGCTCGTGCTCGGTGTCCCGATCTATAATTTCGGCGTTCCGGCAGCGTTCAAGGCCTGGATTGACCTGGTCGCCCGCGCGCGCAAGACGTTCAAATACACAGAGAATGGCCCTGTCGGCCTGCTCGAAGGCAAGAAAGCCTATGTCGTGATTGCCTCCGGCGGCACACCGTCCGGCTCCGAAATCGACTTTGCGACACCCTATGTGAAGCACGTTCTGGGCTTTCTCGGCATTCATGATGTGGCCTTTGTGGCGGCGGATCAGCTGATGTCGACGGGCGACGAGAAAATTGCGGCGGCCCGGCAGTCCATTGCCGCTTTTGCGGCGTGAACGGATCGTACGCCTGAGGCGCCATTAACCCTGGACCCTGTAATAAAACCGGCTAATCTCTTCCGTTCATGGCGGGAGGGATTAACCATGTTTAAACGCATGATTGTTGGGACTCGGGCGGTCTTTGTTCCGGCCCAAATGCCCTGGATTGGCGCGAAATGACCCCTGAAACCCAATTGCTGGACACGGTCGGCGTCACCCTGTCCCGGTTTGGCCTGTGCGTGACCGAAGAGACCTATGATCCCTGGGTTGTCATCGGCGGCGTACTGATGGCGCAGCAGGCCGCGGTGATTGCCTTACGGGGGGCGGGCGATTCCATCCCGGCCCAGGCTGGGGGCACGGAGCTATTGTTGCGCGCGGCCTCCAAAGACCGATTGCCAGCGCCGTTTACCTTGCCCTTCAGCGCGGCGGACCGGCACGCGTTTGATCGATTGGTGGATGCCCGGAACGCGTTCATGCATCCGCGCGGTGTGACCTGGCATGTCAGCGCCAACACGCTGCAATATGGCATGCCGGTCGCCACAAAAGTGGTGCGCCACCTGATCCTGACGCAACCCATCCTGAACGATCTGGTCTCGCCGGCAGAACAAGACCGTTTGCGCGCCGACTTGCAGGCGATGGATACGTTCGCGGATTTTCTGGGGGATCCGCATTGAGCGGCGGAGCCTCACTCAGCGGTTTCAAGTTCGGCTGAGGGTTCGATTGCGCCGGTTTCGAATGCGCGCCGTGTGATTTCTGTCTGATTGACCCCCCAATGGCTGAGCGTCGCCCAGTCGCGCAGGCCACCATCCATGGCCAGAGCCGAAATACGGCCGCCGCCAGAGTGTAGCGTGGCGGGTATCTGGTTCACAATCGGGTCGGCAAAGGCCAAGTCAGGATCCACAATCTCCCAGCCATCCGCGCGCAGGGCTTCGATCATGTCGACGGTGAAAGTCGCCGCCAAATCATTCTCATGCAACAACAAGACCTGGGCAGGACGGCGATCGAGGACCCTCTGACTCAACTGATCATAATGATTGGCGGCATCCACCACCATATCGACATAGACCTCTGACAAGGCGTCCAGATCAATCGCACGCCCATCTCGAACGGCCTGGCTCCACAAGCTGTCGAGATGCCAATCATAGGTGTCGACTGTGACATAGCCGCTAATTAGTCCGCGCTCGGCCAGCGCTGCGCGATAGGCATCGCGTTTCTCGCCGCTCCTATTGGCGTCACCCTGACCGCCTTCGTCGAGGAATGGGAAGCGAAACCAGGGGCGCCGATTGTCGAATTTGGCCAACTGGGCTTCGGCGCGATCAATGTCGGCGATATAGTCTTCCGTCGGGGTGCGGCTGCCCCACATGTGCTGATCGCTATGATTGGCAATATAATGTCCGGCGGCGGCATAAGCGGCAATTCGTTCCGACCCCTGATCGAGTTCGAACCCTCTGGTTGTCACGAAGATCGCGACCGGGCCGGATTGCGCCTCCGCCAGTTGCGCGATCAGCGCCTCGGTTCTTTCGGCTCCCGTATAGCGGGGTCCATCACCGAGCGGCGCGTCATCATAGGTGAGCGCGATTTGTTTCGGGGCCGGTGGTGTAATTTCGGTCTGCACCTCGGCGCAACCGACCAAGCTTCCAATGAGCAGAAGGCCGAGTGTTGTCTTGAGCATGGCGAAGCGTCTCCCAGACACACAGGCATGCCGGTTTCTTACCGATTTGGAAAGTGTTCCCAAAAGAAAACCCCAGACCAAACGGCCTGGGGGTTTCCAATTCTAAGCAAACCAAGAAAAGCCTATTCAGACTTCTCTTCTTCAGCCGGAGCCTCTTCGGCGGCGGCTTCCTCAGCTGGGGCTTCTTCGGCAGGCGCTTCTTCAGCAGCGGCTTCTGCGGCAGCAGCTTCCTTGGCCGCTTCTTTTTCAGCCTTGGCGGCAGCTTTGGCTTCTTTTTCAGCTTCCTTGCGGGCGGTTTCTTTTTCCGCCTTTTCTTCGATCCGCTCCTTGGCCTTGTCGCCAGGCTCGCCTTTTTGCGGGTTGTTGCCAGCGGTCCAGCCATAGACTGGTGCTTTTTCGCCTTCGAGCGTGATCTTGCTCAGGAAGCGGGCGACGCGATCGGTTGGCTTGGCGCCTTTCTTGATCCAGTCCGCGGCTTTCTGGCCATCGATCTGGACGCGGCTTTCGCTGTCCTTGGGCAGGCGCGGGTCATAGGTGCCGATCTTCTCGATGAAGCGGCCGTCACGCGGCATGCGGCTGTCAGCGACAACCACGCTATAGAAAGGGCGTTTTTTGGACCCGCCGCGGGCGAGTCGGATTTTGAGGGCCATGGTGTTCTCCTAGTATCTCGGCATCTCAGGGGCGGGCAGGGACATCATTTCTCCTCCCGCAATTTTTCGTGGTGACGGATGACTTCCGCCACGATGAAATTCAGAAACTTTTCAGCAAAGACCGGGTCGAGATTGCTCTCTTCGGCCAGGGTGCGCAGGCGTTCGATCTGCCGCGCTTCCCGCGCCTTGTCGGCCGGGGGCATATCATTCTCGGCTTTCAGCTTGCCGACGGCCTGGGTGACTTTGAAACGCTCGGCCAGCGTGTGCAGCAGGATGGCATCGAGATTGTCGATGCTGGCGCGATATTGGGCGAGTTGGTCGGCGGGGGAGGTCATGATGCTCCCTCCTCAAGCTTACTTGCATCGAGTCTGAGCGTTTGTGTGAATTCTACGACACACACCTTATTTGATTGCCAAGTCTGGATTCTACTTGAATCGCTATTGGATAGAGCGTCTAGCCTAGCTGCTAGCTCGCTCGATCGCTCGTCTT